>CAYUVE010000008.1:0-26889 GCA_964447985.1 uncultured Thiotrichales bacterium | reverse complement strand
TCTTTAGCACCACGTGGTAAATGGATGCTAGCTACAGCCTGGTCATGATCTTCACCATGGGTGAGCGCCACGACGGTTACGCCTTCTGGTAATTTAATATCAGACAAGTGAACCGCTTCACCAACCTTCAGCTCAGAAATATCAACTTCGATAAACTCAGGCAGATCTTTTGGCAAACAGCTAATTTCAACATCGATTGCATGGTGAGAAACATTACCACCCTGCAATTTAACGCCTGGCGCCACATGTTCACCGATAAAGTGCAATGGCACATTCATGGTGAGTTTCTCAGTCTCACTAATTCGCATTAGGTCAAAATGCAAAATACGCGCTTTACTGGGGTGACGTTGCAAGTCTTTTAATACAACTTTATCTGCTTTTTTGTCGTCAACGGTCACTTCAAGAATATGCGAATAAAACGCCTCATTCTCTAGCTGATGAGAAATATCCTTATGCGCCACCGCAACCGATTGCGGATCCTTGCCACCACCATAAACAATACCTGGAACCATTTCGCGATGACGAAGGCGGCGGCTCGCACCCTTCCCCTTATCTTCGCGAGATTCCAAGCTCAATGTAAAATCTGAACTCATAACTTTCTCCAAAATATATCTGGGTCTCTTACCCAGAACTAATAACTCTTACCGCGACCAGTAAGAGATGCTTTCGCATTCAATAACGAACGCCCTAGTCAATAAATAGGGAGCTCACTGATTCTTCTACGTTAATGCGGCGCATGGTCTCCGCCAACATTTCCGCCACACTTAGCACACGTATGCGCTTGCATGCAGCCGCTTCATCACTCAGAGGAATGGTGTCGGTTACTACCAACTCATCTAACTCTGAGTTTTCAATATTCTTTACCGCTGGCCCAGATAAAACCGGGTGCGTAATATATGCAAAAACTTCTTTCGCGCCATTTTCCTTTAAGGCTCGCGAGGCTTCACATAATGTGCCCGCCGTATCAACCAAATCATCAACGAGCACACAACTGCGGCCTTTAACGTCACCAATAATATTCATCACCTTGGCCATATTGGCCTGCGGGCGACGCTTATCAATAATCGCCAAATCGGCGTCATCTAAGCGCTTGGCCATAGCTCGTGCTCTGACCACACCACCAACGTCCGGTGACACCACCATCGGCTTATCACTGACTCGACGCCAAACATCACCCAGCAACACCGGCGAAGCATAAACATTATCGACGCCGATACTAAAAAAACCTTGTATCTGATCCGAATGCAAATCGACGGTTAACACTCTGTCGGTACCAACTGTGGCAATCATATCGGCAACCACTTTGGCGCTTATCGGCACCCTTGCTGAACGTGGTCGGCGATCCTGACGCGAATAACCAAAATACGGTATTACCGCCGTAATCCGACTCGATGCTGCGCGTCGCAGCGCATCGACCATGACCAATAATTCCATAATATTGTCATTGGTCGGCTTACAAGTCGGCTGCACGATAAATACATCTCGGCCGCGAACATGCTCTGCGATTTCGACTTGTATCTCACCATCGCTAAAGCTACTGACAAAAGCCTTACCCAACGGAATATTCAGATAACGCGCAATCTCTTTGGCCAGGGGCCGATTGGCATTGCCTGAAAACACCATCATGGTCTTATCAATTAACATCGTGATTATCCACGCGGCTAGGAATAATTTTTACTGCCCTAGCGCCATCTAACGGGCAATAAAGTTAAATACTGATATGGCTGGGGTGCCTGGATTCGAACCAGGGATCACGGGATCAAAACCCGATGCCTTACCGCTTGGCTACACCCCACCAACATTTACTTTTTACGACTCGAGCTAGCTAATGTGCGCCTGCAATGGTGAAACATCCACCCCTTTGGCAACAAAAGCCCGCCATTTGTCCGGTACTTTGGACAACACCTCATGCGCTGCTGCCACTTCGTCGAAACTAACAAACACCGATGCACCCGTGCCTGTCATCCGCGGCTTACCAAAATCTGACAGCCACGCCAGGGCCTCTAAGACCGCTGGATAGTATCGCGCGACGACTGACTCGAACACATTAATGCCAGTTCCGCGAAAAAATTCCGCTATTGTGATGGGAGGACAATTCCTTGTCAATTCAGATGCTGCAAATAATTCCATTGTAGAGATATGACAGTCTGGCGTAACCACCAAATAATGGCGTTGGCCTAGCGATTCGCTTAGTGCTATGGGCTCCAGCTTTTCACCGATTCCTTCCGCCCAGGCCGAATAACCATTAACAAACACGGGCACATCAGCACCTAGCTTTAAGGCCAATTTTATCAATGCCTGACGATCCAAACCAAGCTGCCATAGCTTGTTCAAGGCCACCAAGGTCGTTGCCGCATCAGAGGATCCGCCTCCCAAACCACCGCCCATAGGCAATTTCTTATTCAGCGTAATACGAACGCCCTGGCTTGTTTGGCCTGTAGCCTGCAAAAGCTTGGCTGCTTTAACGACTAAATCTTGCTCAGCGGGAACGCCTTCTATCTCATTAGAACGCGAAATATTGGCATCATCAGTAACGGTAAATTCCAACTCATCGCCGACATCGAGCAACTGAAAAACCGTCTGCAATAGATGATAACCATCATCACGACGGCCCGTGATATGCAAAAACAAATTCAATTTCGCTGGCGCTAACCAGGTACTAGGCGTTTCTGACATTGAGGTTCGATTTATTCTTGAGCCATCTAAGGCAATGCACTGACTGCCGCTACTTCATCTATGTGCCACCTATCGAGCACTAGTTTAAGCCGCAACGAGGCATTTTCAATTTGAATTTTCCTGGGCAGATTAATTGTTCGTAAGGGCCGATAAGCCGAATATTCAATTCGCCAACCCTGCTGTTCAAAATATTCAGCGACACCGTCTGTATTGAGCGATAGGTTCTCAACGTCACCAGGCGCAGGCAACCCGCGCAACCAATAGGGCAAAGACTTTACCGGCACAGTCCAGCCCAATTGTTGGTTTAACAAGGTCTCCGCATCATCGGCAACAACCGCTTGTTGCCCGGCTATATGTACTGACACACCGTCCCCGACACCATCAATTTTTACCGCACCACGACCAAATGGACCCGATAAACGAACATGGTAGTCTCGAGCAACCTGCTCCCAACTGAGTGTCGCACTCCAGTTATTATTCGCATTGCGCAGGGCTGCGCGACCCTTTGCCGACCAATTATGAAAAGACTTTAGCTGCGCCTGATGTTGCTGCCAGAGCGTATCAATATTCGATGAGACGGGTAAATCTGTCTGTTTTGGCACTGTGCTACACGACGCCGCCAAGAGCAACACGAGGACAATAAAAACCGAATAACTATAGTTAGTATTTTTAGCGCGCACGAGAATTTAAAACAAGCGGCCTACTGGCCGTAGCGCTGCATGACTTCTTTCAGCACTTTATTGTCTGGGTCTTCTTTAAAAGCTTCACGCCAAACGCGGCGCGCTTCGGCTTTATCACCCTTGGCCCACAGAATCTCTCCCAAATGAGCAGAAATCTCTGTGTCAGCTTGTATTGCTAAGGCTTTACGAATATAAGTCAGCGCCTTTTCGTAATTACCTAAACGAAACTGCAACCAACCATAACTATCAAGAATAAAATGGCTATCGCCCTTTAGCTCTAGGGCGCGCATGATATATTTTTCCGCCTCTTCGTACCGATCTGTACTATCAGCCAAGTAATAACCCAAAGCATTAAGCGCATCAGCATTATCAGGTTCTCGTTCGAGTATCACCCGCACATCCTTTTCAAATAGCTCAAAACGGTCTAATTGCGCATAAGCTAAACTGCGTGAATACAATAACTGGGTGTTATTGGGATTGCTCGACAAGGCTTCGCTATACACTGCAATAGCTTCATCGTAGCGATTCGATTCCTGCAACAAACCACCTTCAGTTAAACTTGCCTGCACAGCCATCGCCGGGATATTGGTGCGCAATACCGTCAATTGAGCACGTGCTGTTTCAATGTCGCCTTGCATTGCCGTTAGCACGGCAATACGTAACTGCGCTTCAGGATAATTTTGCCCGCTACTCACCTGCGAGTACCAGCGTAATGCTGCATCGATGTCTTCGCGTATTTCGGCAATACGAGCAAGGTTATAGGGCACATCGGGATTGGCCGAGCCACGATTGTACAAAGCCATAAACTGCGCTTCAGCAGCATCCAATTGCTGCAGCTGCATGGATATCAAACCTGCTGCAAATACGACTTCATCACTATTAGGATTTTGCTCTGCCAGACGCTGATACTGCGCCAAAGCTTCTTCGTAACGTTCGGCATCGACCAATAAGCCGGCATAGGTTGAACGTAGTTCGGCATCATTTGGCTGCGCTTTCACCGCATCAGCTAAAAACTGCGCTGCTTCGTCATTTTTTTGCAAGCGGCGCAGTATCAAGGTCTTTTGCAAAATCACTTGCTTATCTCTTGCTCGCTCGCGCAGGACAGGCTCTAGCGCTATGTCGGCCACTTGGTATTGACCAAATTGCAGAGCAAGGTAACTTTTGGCAAAAGCAGCATCGATATCATCAGGGTGTTCTGCAACCAGCCTGTCCATCAGCCCCATAGCTTCTTCGCGCTGTCTTGAAGCAGCCAATAAGCGCGCCACGTAAACAAAGCCTTTGCCTTCTTCGCTAGCTCGGTCTTGGCGAATTTTCTGCAAGCGCTGATAGGCTTCATCAATGCGCTTATCACTGAGATAAAGCTGGGTAATGGTTGCCGCAGCGCGCTCATCGTCCGGATTGATATTTAGCCACAACTCGAGCGCTTTTAAGGCTCTATCACGATCACCCGCCTGCATGGCCGAGCGAAAGGCCAGCTCTGCCAATGACACGTCGGCATTACGCCGAGCTAGCTCATAATAATTTTGGGCAGCAAGATCATAGCCTTGACGCTGACTAGAGATATCAGCAACGAGAAAATCAAACAGATCATCTTTATCGATTGACGCGGAACTGGGTTCAGCCGCAGGCGCAATAACATTTGCGCTACTCTGGCCTGCTTCCTTTTTTGTACTGGCACATGATGCCATCACCAATAGCGAAGGCAACAACACACCCATGACCAAGCAAGGTCGCAACAATGGCCTACTTTTATTCAACATAACAACTAGATGGTCACTGAGCCTAAAAATTCACTTTTTTAAATATATATCAATGTTGTGATGCTAAGGATACCGCATTAAGCCACGGCAGAGGAGAGAACCAGCTCGCAATCGTACGTTAATGTGTTCTTATTAATCCAATTAAACGCTCATTCGCAGGTGATTTAGCCAAACCACGATGCCAAATTAAACGCGCCTGCTCTAAGCTACCCATTTCCCAATGAGTCTCACCGAGATAAGCAAAGATAATCGGGTCATCAGCTAGTGCGGCTGCCTTTTCAAGATAAGATAGCGCCTGCGAATACTCTCCCATACGCATTTGCAACCAGCCGTAGTTGGCTAAGGTGCGCGCATCATCCGGATAAAGATCCAAGGCACGCTGCAAATACAAGGTTGCCTGTTCAAACAAAGTATCGTTAATAAACACCAATGCCAGGTCGACTAGGCCAGCATGATGATCTTCATCAATAACCAAGACTTCTTTTAAATCACGACGGTAGGCTATATCGTTGCCCATATCACGCGCTAATAATGCACGCGCGTAAAGGAGTTCCGCATGTCGTCGTGGTGGGCCATCGAAATGATCGGTATAAAGTTTATACGCGTCGTGTTCTCGATTCGCCGCTACCAAAATACTGCCTTCTAATAGTATTAAGTCGGTGAAGTGCCCAACCGGATTAGCAGCAATGCAAAAACTCTATGATGCTAATCCGGTTGGGCACTTCACTGCCTTCTAATAGTATTAAGTCGGTGAAGTGCCCAACCGGATTAGCATCATAGAGTTTTTGCATTGCTGCTAAGGCAACATCATGTTGACCTGTCTGAGCTAATAGCTGTACGGCGCGGACATGACCATCAAAGAAAAACTGGCTAGGCCCCACCGAACTGTACCAAGAAATGGCCTTTTCCAAGTTACCGGTAAGCTCGTCGATTTTACCCAACATAAACTTGGCTTCTTCGCCACGCTCACCTATTATCACTAGCTCAAGGTAATAACGCCACGCCGCATCGTAATCCTCAAACTGGTAGGCCATTTTAGCCAGCGCGTAGATGTAATCCTCGTTACTTCGATCGCGTTCCGACAAGATCAAATATTGCGCGTAGGCCTCAACACTTTGGCCCTGACCATTTAGTAAACGAGCGTAATAACTGCGGACTTGCTCATCATCAGGATGACCAGAAATAAACTCAAACAAATGATCCAAAGCTTGATCGGTTTTATTCAAAAACTGTAACGATGATGCATATTGCATTGCCGCCGGACCAAAATCTGGGTCAATCTGCAAAGCCCATAAACTGGAACTCAAGGCAAGCTCATGCAAGCGAAAGCGCATCGCTAAATCAGCCATGGCAAAATGCGCATAGACATCATGCTTGTGTCGCTCGACCAAGCCTTGCATCAATTTAATTGAAATCAGATTTGAAGGATCACGAAATAACAAAGGCAATAAAGGTAAAAAGCCGTGATAACCATCCCCTGTACTGAGTTGTCGCAATCGCTCAAGCTCATCTACCGCCGCATCAACAGCCGCCATACGCGAATACGCACGTATACGAAACTCAATAGAAACAGGATTGGCCTCATCAACGCGCGACCATAATTTACCGGCGGCAATAGCACGATCTTTATCGTCCGCAAGCAACGCCGAACGCATAGCAAATTCGGCTATAGAGGCATCAGGCTGCACTTGCGCCGCATTGAGGAAGTGCTTAGCAGCTAAAGCAAACTCCTCGCTTTCAAAGGCAATAAACGCAATGATTAAGTCAGAGGTAGTATCACCTGAAGCTGAAGCATTTTGAGATAGGTATTCAGCAGAGTCCGTTTCTTCGGCGTAGATAGGCAGAATGACGCATGAAAAAGCTAAAACAAATACTGCCGATCTCAGCATATGTAAGCACTTTAGTCGCCTTAACTCCTGCATCACGCCTCCTGTCTTAGCAGTGCTGCATCGTTACTGAGCTGGCTTTGTCTGATATCGCTCTGTAACCGAGTGCAACATCTCACTATGAGGATTAACAAGCAATCCCTGTGCCCAAACCTCTTGGGCCGCTGCTTTATCACCTTCGTGCCACAATACTTCACCGTAGTAGCCTGCAACACGCTCATCATCAGGTCGCAGTTTCAACAATGGTTCTAAATATTGCCGGGCCTCGTGATAACGGGTTCGATCCGCTAGCGCAAAGCCTAATGCCAAAAGGCAATCCTCATATTCAGGATCATCGGCTAATAATTGCTTAACTTCAGTCTCAAAGAAGGCAAAATCACCCTGACCCTTGGCCAGCACAGCCCGCGCCAGCAATATCTCAGGGTCACCGGGCATCTCTTCTAAGGCGTGTTCATACACCTCGGCAGCCACTTTGCCCTGCCCAGCGCTTTGTAAAAGCTCACCTTCGAGCACTGTCAGCTCACTACCAACGCCGACATAATTCAGCTCGCGTAGTACTTGGATTTGCTCACGCGCCGCATCGATATCACCGTCTTGCGCTAGCAAAGCGGCCCTTTTCTTCCCTGCTTCGATATAAAACTGGCTTTCAGGAACTTTCGCGTACCAGTCTATAGCGGCCTTATTAAGACCCTGTTGCTCCGAAATCTCACCCAGATAAAACCACGCCTGAGGCAACTCTGGACTAATCTGCGTCAACTGATGATAGACCACCATCGCCTCTTTATAACGGGCTTGCTCATACAATAAGGCACCAAGAGAAATATAGTCTTCCTCATCTTCCGAACGATTATCGACAACGATTTGATACTGGCGTATCGATTCATCGATATCACCCTCAAAGCGCAGCGCACGCGCATAATGCACACGCAAGGAGTGCTCGTCGTATTTATCCAGCGAACGTTTTAGATATGACAAAGCCTCGTCATCACGTTTTAAGGCCAATAAAATATCGGCTTTAAACCGTATCGAACGTGGCGAACTGGGCTCGAGACCCAGCGCTTGCTCGATAGTGATCAGCGCTTCATCCAAGAAACGTGCTCGCGCCTGCATATAAGCTAAACCGTAGATCGCTGCAGGAGTTTTCTCGTGACCCTTAACCAGCTTTTCCATCAAAGTCACAGCGGTTCGACGATTCCGCTCGCGCTGAAGATAGGGCACGACACTATCAAAACCTTGGTCAGCACCGCCAAGATAAGACCGCCTGACTCGGTCAAGCTGCACTACCGCCTCATCCAGATCGCCAATATCCGAATACACTCGGGCCAAAAATTCCGCTGCCCCCAAATCATCCGGAGCGAGTTTTGACCAATAGCGACCAGACTCACGCAGCAAGTCCTTGTCATTGGCTCTTGCCGCAGCGCGCGCCGCATTTTCTGCAGCTTCGACATCCTCAGTCTCTTCAGCGAACTCTAAGTAGTACTTAGCAGCCTCGCTGTACTCGCCATTTTGGTAGGCAATTTCAGCCAGCAATAAGGCTTGGGGGCTGGCAGAAGTGCTTGCTGGCTCGGCGGCAGTAGCGGAGGAGAAAATCGGCAAGCTTAGCGTCAATACCATCAAAAAGCGCCGAATTTTCATACGTTCTCCCAGTGATTTATTTAGGTAAAGTCAGATTGCGGGCATAGCGACCTACCTGAGGGTAGACTACACTGCGGCTTTATGGTTCGCCAGAGACAGATTTGTCAGAAGAAACAAACCCTTGAATCGACATGGTTTTGCTATAATAAGGGGTTAGTTTGTCAGCATGTCCACTTGGTATTATCTTGACGCCATTAATCGCAATAGGGATCAACCACAAAACCGCTCCGCTAGAGGTACGCGAACGCGTTGCCTTTGCGCCTGAGCGGCTGATGGACGCCTTGCGAGAACTGATTGGCAAAACTGCCGCTAGCGAAGCCAGCATTTTGTCGACCTGTAATCGTACTGAGCTGCTTTGTTCGGCCACCCCCGACGATAGCGATGCCATCCTGCAATGGTTTCGTGATTATCACGGTTTAAGCAAGGAAGAAATTGATCCTTATATTTATGTCTTTCCCGAGCAAAATGCCGTACGTCATCTTATGCGTGTTGCCAGCGGCCTGGACTCTATGGTGCTGGGCGAACCACAAATACTTGGCCAAGTTAAAGATGCCTACAGCCATGCCAAACAAGCTGGCACGGCAGGTCGAATGCTTAATGGCGTTTACCAACATGTTTTTTCGGTCGCCAAACAAGTCCGCACTGATACCGCTATTGGCTCCAGCCCTGTATCTGTAGCTTTTGCCGCAGTCAGTTTGGCCAAACAAATCTTTAGCGATTTCAACAAGCACACTGCACTACTGATTGGCGCGGGTGAAACCATAGAACTGACAGCAAGACATCTTAATGAAGCCGGTATGGGCAAGTTAATTATTGCCAACCGCACTGTCGAGCGCGCACAAAAATTAGCCGAAGAAATCAACGGCGAAGCTATTGCCTTGGGAGAGATGCCCGATCATTTGCATCAAGCCGATATCGTCATCTCGTCCACTGCCAGCCAGTTACCGATACTGGGCAAAGGCGCCGTCGAACGCGCTTTAAAACAACGCAAGCATCGTCCTATTCTCATGGTTGATATTGCCGTACCACGGGATATCGAACCTGAAGTAAACAAACTCGATGACATTTATCTCTATAGCGTCGACGACCTGCAAGAAATTATCGATGAAGGCTTACGCTCAAGACAACAAGCAGCAGAACAAGCCGAAGAAATTATTGATGTGCAAGTTGCCCACTTTAATGGCTGGCTACAATCGTTGGATGCAGGATTAACCATCGGTACCTACCGTCAAAGCGCGGAACAACTACGCGATGCCGAACTGGAAAAAGCACTTGCCTTACTCAGACGCGGCGTTAATGCAGAAGAAATCATTCAACGCTTTGCTTACAACCTCACTAACAAATTGATACACCAACCCAGCTCACAAATGAAAAAAGCCAGCTACGAAGGACGCGCTCACGTTCTTGAAGCCGCGCGCGAATTACTTGGCATTAAAGACCAAGACAACTAACACAATCGGAAGAACACGTGAAAGCCAGCATTATTGCCAAGCTAGAGAATATTGGCGAGCGCCTAGAAGAACTCAGTGCGCTACTTGCCGATCCCGATACCTTTAGCGATCAAAACAAATTTCGTTCCTTATCACAAGAACACCATAAGTTAGAGCCGGTGGTGAAATGCTTTAACGACTATAAAAACACGCTAGACGACATTGAAAGTGCTAACGAAATGATGAGCGATGATGACCCTGACGTGCGCGAAATGGCAAAAGAGGAGCTCAGCGAAGGCGAAACCAAGAAAGAAGCATTAGAACAAGAACTACAAATACTCTTATTACCTACTGATCCGCACGACGACAGCAATATATTTTTAGAAGTCCGTGCCGGCACCGGCGGTGACGAGGCCGCAATATTCGCTGGCGATTTATTTCGCATGTATTCACGCTATGCTGAAAATAAAGGCTGGCAAATTGAAGTTATTAGCAATAGCCCTGGCGAGCATGGCGGCTATAAAGAGATTATTGCTCGATTAGTCGGCCAGGGCGCCTATTCCAAATTAAAATTTGAATCAGGCGGCCACCGCGTACAACGCGTCCCAGAGACCGAATCACAAGGCCGCATCCATACTTCGGCGTGCACGGTTGCCATCATGCCAGAGGCCGATGAGATTGAAGAAATCGATATTAACCCTGCGGATTTAAAAGTCGACACTTATCGCGCATCGGGTGCCGGTGGTCAGCACGTTAACAAAACGGATTCGGCCATCCGCATTACGCATTTACCGACTGGTGTCGTTGTCGAGTGCCAGGATGAACGCTCACAACATAAAAACCGTGCGCGCGCCATGTCGGTGCTAAAAGCACGCTTACTGGCGGCTGAAGAAGAGAAAAAAGCCCAAGAAGAATCCGATACACGACGCCAACTCGTCGGTAGCGGCGATCGTTCAGGCCGTATCCGCACTTATAACTTCCCACAAGGGCGCGTTACCGACCATCGCATCAATTTAACTTTGTATAAATTAGAAGACATGATGCAAGGTAATGTTGATATGGTGGTCGATGAACTCGTTAAAGAACACCAGGCTGATCAGCTTGCTGCCATGGCCGATGAGGTATGACCAATCTTGCTAGCTGTATCGCAGCAGCAGCAAAAAGATTAGCAACATCATCCGATAGCCCACAAATAGATGCAGAGCTATTATTTAGCCATGCACTAGCTCTCTCCCGTACGCAACTGATTACACAATCAGACAAGATACCCAGCGAATCAGAATTACAATCTGCTCATGCGTTAATCGCACGACGCCTCAATGGCGAACCCATCGCCTACATCATGGGTAAACGTGAATTTTGGTCGCTTGAACTTCTCGTTAACGAACACACTCTCATTCCGCGTCCCGAAACAGAACTGCTTGTCGAATTAGCCTTAGAAAAAATTCCGCAAGACCAAGCCTGGCATATTGCGGATTTAGGCACAGGTAGTGGAGCTATCGCTTTAGCCATCGCCAAAGAACGCCCACATTGCCAAATCCACGCGTGTGACACATCAAAGAAAGCTCTACTCGTTGCCGAGCGTAATGCTCAACACAACGATATTAAAAATATTCAATTTCATCATAGCGACTGGTTTCAAAACTTAGCTGGTCGTTATTACGATCTTATCGTCAGCAACCCACCTTATGTCGCGCCGGACGACCCACATCTCAACCAAGGTGATTTGCGCTTTGAACCCAGCAGCGCGCTAAGCGCGGAAAACAACGGTTTCGAAGATTTATTTCATATCGCCGAACAAGCCAAATCGTTTCTAAAACCTAACAGCTGGCTGTTATTAGAACACGGTTATGAGCAGCAAAAAATCCTGTGTGAAAAACTCAATGCACTTGGCTATTGCCAAGTCACTGGGCATAATGACCATGCACAACAACCACGCGCCATCAGCGCACAATGGGTAGCTTAATCTAATGACTTCTATAATTCTGCCAAGACCTATGGTCAATGCCTTATTGCATGAAGCGCAGCTTGCTGGCACGGGGCCTGCTCAAGGCATAATCACCGCAAAGAACGAAGAAATTTGCAATCACTACCCTATTAGCGAAGACAGTAACACAGCAGCAATAAAAAACGTTCTGGAAACAATAAATACCAATAACGAATCGGTATTAGCAATTTATAGCTCAAATTCCGGAGCTACCCATACGCTGCTAACTGAAACTATTGATAACAACGAAGTTAGTCAGTTTATTATTTCTCAAGACATTAAAGGCGTTTTACAACTCGACAATGACAAAGCACAAAACACAAGCCTAGAACTAACTATTCGCCGCCCCGATCCAGTTGTTCAACACAATGCTTTAAAAACATAAGCCTAAGTTTTATTACTGCAAAAAACAAAAAAAGCCAGCTTACGCCGGCCTTTTTAATTTTTGATAATCTAAAATTAACTTAATTTCTTTTTCAGCAACTCATTTACTACGCCTGGGTTAGCCTTACCCTTACTGGCTTTCATTACCTGGCCGACAAAGAAGCCGAATAGCTGTTCTTTACCGCCTTTATAAGCGTCAACCTGGCCTGGGTTATTGGCTAAGACTTCATCCACCATGGCTTCGATAGCACCGGTATCAGTCACTTGTTTTAAGCCTTTGGCTTCGATGATGGCATCAGCATCACCTTCACCCTGCCACATGGCTTCAAACACGGTTTTAGCGATCTTGCCGGAGATGGTATTGTCTTTCATGCGGTTGAGCATGCCCGCTAACAACTCCGCACCCACCGGGCTGTCGGTAATATCTTTATCGTCTTTGTTTAAGGCCGCTGATAATTCACCCATGACCCAGTTGGCAGCAAGCTTGGGTTCATCACAGGCTTTGACTACTGACTCATAATAATCTGCCAAAGGGCGACTATCGGTAATCACTGTGGCATCGTATTCTGATAATTTATAGTTATCGATAAAACGTTGGCGTTTTACATCTGGCAACTCAGGCAAAGTCTCGCGCACGCCTTCGATAAAACTGTCTTCGATTTCTACTGGCAATAAATCTGGGTCGGGGAAGTAACGATAGTCGTTGGCTTCTTCTTTTGAACGCATGGAACGCGTCTCATCTTTATCGGAGTCATAAAGACGGGTTTCTTGCACGATCTCGCCGCCGTCTTCGAGAATTTCCATTTGTCGTTCTATTTCAAAGTTAATAGCTTTCTCTAAAAAGCGGAATGAGTTGAGATTTTTAATTTCCGCACGTGTACCAAATTTTTCCTGTCCCTTAGGTCGCAAAGATACGTTAGCGTCACAACGGAAAGAACCTTCTTGCATATTGCCGTCACAGACTTCTAAATAAATTAATAAGCCATGTAGTTTTTTCGCATACGCCACAGCCTCTTTGGCAGAACGCATGTCGGGCTCTGAGACAATTTCGATCAAAGGGGTACCGGCACGATTAAGATCAATACCACTTTGTGCCGTAAAGCCTTCATGCATGGACTTACCCGCGTCTTCTTCCAAGTGCGCGCGAGTAATACCGACAGTTTTCACGGCGCCATCGTCTAGCACAACGTTTAATTCGCCTTTCCCAACAATGGGTAATTCAAACTGACTGATTTGATAACCTTTAGGTAAATCTGGATAAAAATAATTTTTACGTGCAAACACAGAACGCTTACCTAGCTCCGCATCAATAGCCAAACCAAATTTAATGGCCATACGCACGGCTTCTTTATTCAATACTGGCAACTGACCTGGAAAGCCTAGGTCTACCAAACAGGCCTGGGTATTCGGTGCAGCGCCATAAGCCGTAGCGGCACCTGAAAAGATTTTACTTTGTGTAGAAAGTTGGGCGTGTGTTTCCAACCCAATAACAACTTCCCAATCCATATTTCTAACCTCTATGCGTAAGCTGCCGGAATTTTTTTGTGAAAATCCGTAGCTAACTGAAATTGATGCGCTATGTTTAACAAACGCGCTTCATCAAAATAATTTCCGATCAACTGCAAACCCACTGGCAGATCATTAGCAAAACCTGCTGGGATGGACATGCCTGGCAAACCAGCTAGATTGACCGCGCCGGTATACAAATCGGACAAATACATGGCTACCGGATCATCCGTCTTTTCGCCAATTTTAAATGCTGGACTCGGTGCGGTTGGGCCCATAATCACTTCAACTTGTTTAAAGGCTTGCGCAAAGTCATCACTAATAAGATGGCGCATTTTTTGTGCTTTTAAATAGTAAGCATCGTAGTAACCGGCAGATAAGGCATAAGTACCGATCATAATGCGGCGTTTCACTTCGGCACCAAAACCTTCGCTACGCGAATTGATATACAAGTCTTGTAGATCGCTCGCATTATCACTGCGGTAACCATAACGCACACCATCAAACCGCGATAAGTTTGATGAACACTCTGCTGGCGCGATGACGTAATACGTTGGAATAGCCAAAGCGCTATTGGGCAAACTGATTTCAACAATCTCTGCGCCGAGCTTTTCATATTCTTCGATGGCTGCCTGTACCACGGCCCCGGTGTCAGCTTCTAAGCCTTCACTGAAGTATTCTTTTGGCAAACCGATTTTTAAACCTTGAATCGAATCATTTAGGTTCGCCGCATAGTCAGGCACTTCTCGGTCTAAACTTGTAGAGTCTCGCTCGTCAAAACCGGCCATCACACCCATCATCAAGGCCGCATCTTCGGCATTTTGGGTAAACACACCACCTTGGTCTAAGCTTGATGCAAAGGCGATCATGCCGTAACGTGAAACGCGGCCATAAGTTGGCTTAATTCCGGTTATGCCACAAAGCGAAGCCGGTTGCCGAATGGAACCACCGGTATCGGTTCCAGTTGCCGCTGGCACTAAACGCGCCGCTACAGCGGCGGCCGAACCGCCTGATGAACCACCCGGTACGCAATCTAAATGCCAAGGATTTTTTACCGTGCCGTAGTAGCTGGTTTCATTGGATGAACCCATGGCGAACTCGTCCATATTGGTTTTACCCAACATAACCAAACCCGCATCGTTACAGTTTTCTACTACGTGCGCGTCATAAGGTGAGATAAAATTATCGAGCATTTTAGAACCACAAGTGGTTTTAACGCCTTTGGTACAAAAAATATCTTTTTGCGCAATCGGCACGCCGGTTAAGGGGCCAGCATCTCCACTGGCAATTTTGGCATCGGCAGCACGCGCTTGCTCTAGCGCCTGCTCTCGAGTGATGGTGACAAAGGCGTTAAGGTCTTTGTCTTTGGCTTCTAGCCGATCTAGCAAATTCGTGGTTAGTTCTTCGCTAGAGTACTCACGCGCTTGCAAACCTTTGGCAAGCTCAGCGAGGCTTTTGTTATGCATGGGTCTTCCTACTTTTGATTCAGTGGCAAATAGTTATTTCTAAATAAATGACCTTAATAATAAGATCACTCAATCACCTTGGGCACGAGGTAAAGACCGGCTTCGGTTTCAGGTGCAATGGCTTGAGCCGCTTCACGCATATCGGGCTCTGAAACCTTGTCTTCTCGTAAACGTTGTACGGCGTGCAGCGGATGAGCCATGGGCGAGATAACATCGGTATCGACCGAGCTCATTTGCTCAACCAGATCCAAGATATTGCTTAAATCTTTAGCAAAACCAGGAATCTCTTCATCGGCGATACGCAAACGTGCTAGGTGCGCAATTTTTTTGATATCTGATTCTTCAATCGACATTTTTGATCCTACATTTCCTTAAGTGCAACGGTTTGAAGATTAACGCGCCAAGGTAACACAGTTATTATCTTGCCCAAAGCCCTATAAGGTTGCTACATTAGCGGTTTTATTCGAGGCGGGGATACTTTTTCTATGTTCCGACGACTGCGCGGACTGTTTTCTAATGATCTTTCCATCGATCTTGGTACGGCAAATACCCTGATTTACGTCCGTGACAAAGGAATTGTACTGGATGAACCCTCCGTCGTCGCTATTCGTCATGACCGCGGTCCGGGCGGCCCAAAAAGTGTCGAGGCGGTTGGCGCCGAAGCGAAAATGATGATTGGCCGCACGCCGGGCAATATTGTCGCTATTCGCCCGCTGAAAGACGGCGTGATTGCCGATTTCACTGTGACTGAAAAAATGCTGCAGTACTTTATTCATAAAGTACATGAAAGCCGCTACTTACGCCCTAGCCCCCGCGTACTAATCTGCGTACCTTGCGGCTCGACCCAGGTTGAGCGTCGTGCGATTCGTGAATCAGCAGCCGGCGCCGGTGCCCGCGACGTATTCCTTATAGAAGAACCCATGGCCGCAGCGATTGGCTCTGGCCTACCAGTGGGCGAAGCCAGCGGCTCTATGGTTTTAGACATCGGTGGTGGCACCACCGAGGTGGCCATTATTTCACTCAATGGCGTGGTTTACTCTGAATCGGTGCGCATTGGTGGTGACCGCTTTGACGAGGCCATTATTAACTATGTGCGGCGTAACTACGGTACTTTGATTGGTGATGCGACGGCTGAAAAAATCAAACAACAGATCGGCACCGCTTTCCCAGGTAACGAAGTCCTGGAAATGGAAGTCAAAGGTCGTAATCTGGCCGAAGGCGTACCAAGAAGTTTTACGCTAAATAGCAATGAAGTCCTCGAAGCCTTGCAAGAACCGCTAAGCGGTATCGCCAGTGCCGTTAAAACCGCGCTGGAACAAACACCCCCCGAACTTGGTGCTGACATTGCCGAACGTGGCATGGTACTAACCGGCGGCGGCGCTTTATTACGTGATCTCGATCGATTATTAATGGAAGAGACAGGTCTGCCCGTTATTATTGCTGACGATCCTTTGACTTGTGTGGCGCGGGGTGGCGGTAAGGCCCTGGAAATGTTCGATGAAAGTGGGGGCGACGTTTTTTGCGTTGAGTAAGGTCTCTACAGGTCGCAGCACCCCAAAGGTGATCCGTGATGTCACCGCAACCTTAAGAGAGGCAAACCATTAATCCAATTTTTCGAAGCGGTCCATCGACCAATGCGCGGCTAATTATTGCGCTAGGTATGGCCATTGCCTTGATGATGATGGATTATCAGCGCGACTACCTCACTGGCCTGCGCACAACCTTGTCAGCCGTGTTATATCCTGTGCAAGCCTTGGTTGATTTACCCCGCAGCGGCGGTAATTGGGCGCGCGAAACTTTCTCGACCCGACAACAGCTACAAGAAGAAAACGCCAGTCTGCGCGCGAAAAATCTACTATTCCAATCTCGCTTACAGAAATACGATGCGCTATTAGCCGAGAATAATCGCTTACGTGAATTACTCGACTCTTCGAGCAAAGTTAACGAGGACGTATTAATTGCAGAGATCATGTCCATCGATCTCGAACCGTTTTCGCGGCGTATTATTATTAATCGAGGCGATGTCGATGGCGTGCATTTAGAGCAACCCTTGCTTGATGCCAACGGTGTTTTGGGACAAGTCATCAGTATGGGCGCCTTTAGTAGCACTGCCATGCTAATTACCGACCCTAACCATGCGCTGCCCGTCCAATCTGTGCGCACTGGTGCCCGCGCCATTGCTGTCGGTGTCGCCAAAGGCGACCAACTCAAGCTCGAACACATCCCGAATAATGCGAATATCAAAATTGGCGATGTGCTGGTGACTTCTGGTTTAGGCGGCCGTTTTCCGGTTGGTTATCCGGTGGGCCGTATTACCGATTTTGAAATCGATCCCAGCCAACCCTTTGCAAAAGTCAGCGCCAAACCTAGCGCCGATATCGAACACGTTCGCGAGGTCTTGCTAGTAAGACAAAAACAAACCCAGCTTATCGATGATAGTTTTGCCACCGAGGCAGAATCAGTTGTTGATTCAGACCCTTCTCTCGACGAGAGCAACGACATTCAGGATAGCGAATAGTGGCGGTAAAACAGCGCGGCGGATTCATCATCATCCTGACTTTTATTATTGCAACGATATTAGTCATCATGCCTATGCCGTCCATCTTCGATTGGTTACGACCCGATTGGCTGGCTTTAACACTGATTTACTGGTGCATCGCACTACCTCACCGTGTCGGGATTTTTAGTGGATTTATCGTTGGTCTATCATTAGATATTGTTCGCGGTGGTTTATTGGGACAATATGCGGCTGGCTACACTATCATCGCTTTTCTATCAGCCAAACTCTATCGTCGTATGCGTAATTTCCCTGTTTGGCAACAAGCCTTAGCGGTATTTTTAATATTAATTGTCGGCCAAGCCTCGATACTGTGGATTAAAGGAATTATTGATGAACCCGTTGTTATCACTTACTACTGGATTCCATCTATTATTGCACTACCACTCTGGCCACTAGTGTTTTTTGTATTGAGAACAGTTCGACGCAACTTCCACGTACAATAGCCATCTTAAGTAAAAACCCGACGAGTTATTCACCATGCCACGCGCCTTCTCACTGAGTGATGATCTAAGAGAAAGCGAACTGTTTCGCCGCCGCACTATTGTTGCGCTGATAGTTGTTGTGCTCATGGTCTCAGCCATTGTGGCTCGGCTTGTTTATCTACAAGTCGTTAGTCACCATCACTTTACCACCCAGGCCGATGAGAATCGCGTTACCGTAGTACCTGTCCCACCCACCCGTGGCCTGATATTCGACAGACGCGGCAGAGTATTAGCGGAAAACCTGCCTGCGTTTAGTCTCGAGCTGATTCCAGAACGCGTGGTAGATCTTGACGCCACCATCAATGAGCTAAGTCGTTACGTCGATGTCTCCGCCAATGATATTCAACGCTTTTACGATCAACTACAACGCAAGCGACGTCACGATAAAATTGCCCTGCGCTCACAGCTTAGCGAAGCAGAAGTCGCGCGCTTTTCTGTCAACCGCCATCGCTTCCCCGGGGTCGAAATTAATGCTCGCTTGTTACGCAGCTATCCCTATGGCGAACTAGCTGTGCATACCCTTGGTTATGTTGGCCAGATAAACGAGAACGATCTCAATCGTGTCGATCAATCCAACTACAGTGCAACGGACTACATCGGCAAAATTGGCGTTGAAAAGTTTTATGAACCACTACTACATGGCCAAATCGGTTTTCAGCGCGTCGAGACCAATGCTGAAGGTCGCGTTATCGATGTGCTCGATGGCACTGCACCCGTACCAGGCAAAAACCTTCATCTGACTATTGATGCTGAATTACAGCGTATTGCAGAAGCCATACTTGGAGAACAACGCGGTGCCATCGTCGCCATTGAGCCTGCCAGCGGTAATTTATTAGCCATGGTCAGCAAACCCAGCTATGACCCCAATTTATTTGTAAAAGGCATCGACCACAAAACTTATAACGCCTTAAATAAAGACATTGATCACCCGCTTTTTAATCGTATTTTACGCGGCACCTACCCACCCGGCTCAACGGTCAAACCTATTATCGCTTTGGCAGCCTTAGAACATAATAAGATCGGCGCCGACACCAGTATATTTTGCCCCGGCTGGTATTCGCTTGAAGGCGATGACCACCGTTATCGAGATTGGAAACGTTGGGGACATGGTCATACCGACATGGAAAAAGCGGTCGCCGAATCCTGCGATGTTTATTTTTACGAAATTGCTTTTCGCTTGGGCATCGATAGCATGCACGAATACATGACCAAATTCGGTTTTGGCAGTACCACCAATGTCGATATTAGCGATGAACTCAGCGGCATCATGCCGTCACGAGAATGGAAACGTAAAGCCCGTGGCTTAGCATGGTTCCCTGGTGAAACTCTTATTACGGGTATTGGCCAAGGCTTTATGACCGCAACACCCTTGCAACTAGCTCGCGCCACTGCCGCCATAGCCAATCGAGGCCGACTAGTCAGTCCGCGCGTGGTTCGCGCCGTCAGCGAGAACGGCGAAGAACTCACTCGACTCAGCCCGTTGGACTCCACCCAAGAGCAGATTACACTGAAAAATGACAAGCACTGGAAAAACGTCGTCGCCTCAATGAAAGCCGTGGTTCATGGTGCAACGGGTACCGCGCGAGCAATCGGCATAGACTCTCCTTTTACGATTGCTGGTAAAACCGGTACGGCCCAGGTGTTTACGATTAAGCAAGACGAGGATTATGAAGAAGACGAAATCGAAGAGCGCCTGCGTGACCACGCTTTATTTATTGGTTTTGCACCGATAGAAGATCCACAAATTGCTGTCGCGGTTGTTGTCGAAAATGGTGGCAGCGGCAGTAGTACCGCCGCGCCCATTGCTCACCAAGTCATTCATCAGTATTTAACCAACTTATCAGACTATGCAGATTCAAGAAAACGCCTTTAGTCGCTGGGGCGAGCAGCGCCACCAGTCCTGGTTAATACGTAGCGCGCATCTTGATCTGCCACTGCTGCTGGCATTAATCGCTTTAACGCTGACCGGCTTGGCCATGCTTTACAGCGCCAGCAATCAAGATACTGACTTGGTGATACGACAACTAGTTCGTATCGGGCTAGCCTTTAGCGCCATGCTGGTCATTGCCCAAATTCATCCTGATCAACTACGCCGCTGGTCACCCTGGCTTGCCGGTATCGGCATTATCTTGCTGATTGCAGTTGCTGTGGTCGGCGATGTCGGTAAGGGTGCTCAGCGTTGGCTAGACCTAGGCGTGTTTCGCTTTCAACCGTCAGAAATCATGAAACTCGCGTTGCCAATGCTAGTCGCCTGGTATTTAGCTGATCGTGCTTTACCACCTTCGTATAAACACCTTGCCGTTAGTGCCTTACTTATTGGCATTCCCACTGCGCTTATCGTTAAACAACCGGATCTCGGCACATCGGTATTAATTGCTTCGTCAGGTTTGTTTGTGATTTTTCTTGCCGGAATATCGTGGCGCTTAATCGCGTTTTTTAGCGTTGTTTTCGCATCATGCTTACCGCTAGTTTGGCTGAATATGCATGAATACCAAAAAACACGCGTATTAACCTTTTTAAACCCCGAAAGCGATCCCTTAAATTCTGGCTATCATATTATTCAGTCAAAAATCGCCATTGGCTCTGGTGGTTTCTATGGCAAAGGCTTTTTAAACGGCACTCAATCACATTTAGAGTTCTTGCCAGAACGCTCTACTGACTTTATTTTTTCTGCCTTCGCTGAAGAACTTGGCCTGGTCGGCGGTTTATTATTACTGGCGCTGTATTTATTTATTGTGATTCGCGGCCTTGTTATTGCCACGCAAGCGCAGGATACTTACACCCGTCTACTGGCAGGTAGTCTTACACTGACATTTTTTGTCTATGTATTTGTCAATATCGGCATGGTATCTGGCTTACTGCCCGTAGTAGGATTACCCTTGCCGATGATGAGCTACGGTGGCACATCAATGGTAACGATTATGGCCGCGTTTGGTGTGTTAATGTCGATACATACGCATAGAAAAATGATTCGTAATACTTAGTGAGTATAGATGTGTTTAAAGCAACCCTATTTATTCTATTAAGCTTAATGATTAGCCTTTCTAGCGCGCAAGCCAATAAACTGAGTGAGCGCGATGACATCAATCAGTTTATTAACGAAGTTGCCAATAAGCATAAGTTCGATAAACAACGCTTAAATAAATGGTTTGATCAAACCGAATTACAGCCAAAAATTATTGAAGCCATCTCAAGGCCAGCAGAAAAAAAACTCAAATGGCACGAATACAGAAAGATCTTTGTTAAACCTAATCGAATAGAAAAAGGTGTCGCCTTCTGGAAAAAACATGAAGCAACCTTACTCCGTGCAGAAAAAGAATTTGGCGTACCCCCGCATATCATCACCGCCATCATTGGTGTAGAAACACGCTATGGCGAATACAAAGGCCGTCATCGTGTTATGGACGCGCTCACCACTTTAGGCTTTGACTACCCTAAACGCAGCAAATTTTTCAAAAGCGAATTAGAACAGTATCTATTATTAGTCCACGAAGAGGATATCGATCCTTTCAGTATCAAAGGCTCTTATGCCGGTGCCATGGGAATACCACAATTTATCAGCAGCAGCTATCGTCATTATGCCGTTGACTTTGATGGTGATGGCAAGCGTGATCTTTGGAACAATCCTGTTGATGCCATAGGCAGTGTGGCTAATTATTTCAAAAAACACGGTTGGAAAGCCGGACAACAAGTCGTGCTACCTGCAAGTATCTCTGGCAAAAATGGCCAAGCACTAATCGATAAAGGCATCAAACCGCATACAGACATAGATACCTTTGCCGCCAAGGGAGTCGTGTCAGATATCAAAGACCATGATCCACTTTCAGACAAAGCGGCCTTGGTCGAACTGCAACAAGTCGATAATAAAGAATATTGGTTAGCCTTTGATAATTTTTACGCCATCACTCGCTACAACCATAGTGCACTTTACGCCATGGCCGCACATCAACTCAGCCTTGAGATTAAAAAAGCTCATAATGCTTCTTAACAAAAACGTTGACGTAGAAACACTATTACGACTTTTATTCGTAGCGATCATCGCGATTTCATTTAGCGCCTGTAGCAGCCCGAGCAAAAAAACGCCTACTGCCAAACCTCGCCCACAACAAGACGGCGCGCCTAGCAAACGCGTTGATATTGCTTCAATACCCAACGCCGTACCAAGAAAAGAGCCTCTTAGCAAATACGGTAACCCGAAATCTTATGTCGTGTTCGGCAAGCGCTATCATGTCATGAACAGCAGTAAGGGTTTTGTGCAGCGCGGCATTGCCTCGTGGTATGGAACCAAATTTCATGGCAAGCGCACCTCTAGCGGTGAGCCCTACGATATGTTCGCCATGACGGCGGCACACAAGACGCTACCCTTACCAACTTATGTCGAAGTCACTAATCTTGATAATCGACGCAAGGTCATTGTTAAAGTGAACGACCGAGGCCCATTCGTTGCTGGCCGAATCATCGATCTCTCCCATACGGCCGCGCGCAAGCTAGGTATTATTGGTTCTGGCACCGGTCGGGTAGAAATTCGGGCCATTGACCCTAGCAACTATGGCAAGCCGAAGAAGAAGCAAGCGGCTGTCAAACCTATTAAGAAAACCACGGCTAAGCCAAGTCGAGAAAGGCTATTTGTTCAGGTCGGCGCGTTTAGCAGCAGTGATAATGCCGAGCGCTTACAAAAAGACCTTTATGCGCGCCTTGGCCCCAGATTACGCATCGATACCTACTACAATGATGCTGAAAAGCTCTATCGAGTCAGAATTGGCCCCATCGCAAGCGTTGACGACGCAGAACGTGTTCATACGCGATTGAATAATATCGGTTTTACTAATAGCCGCATTATCGATGATTCCTTAGCTAAACAACCCTAGACCTGTGCCGAAACACGCACTCGGGTTAGAATAGGGACTGATCAAAGACCAAAGCAAAGACTTGTGTTACTTAAAAACGATTATAAATTTGCATCGATAACAAGATTTCTATTTGCGGCTTCACTCGCATTTCTTGTCAGCTCTACCAGTATTGCTGAGCCACGGCCGGTGCCTGCAGCACCCTCTGTTGCGGCCAGCGGCTACATTCTGCTTGATTTTCATACCGGCAAAGTTATCGCTAATAGCAAGGCTGACGAGCGACTGGAACCCGCCAGCCTGACTAAGCTCATGTCAGCTTACATCGTTTTCCAGGAGCTCAAAAAAGGCAATATTAGTCTTAGCGACGAAGTATTAATTAGCGAAACGGCTTGGCGTACCGGTGGCTCACGCATGTTTGTCGAAGCCGGTTCGCGGGTCACGGTCGAGAACCTTTTAAAAGGCATGATCATTCAATCTGGTAATGATGCCACCGTTGCCTTAGCCGAACATGTTGCCGGTACTGAAGGTGCTTTTGCCGAACTCATGAATCACGAAGCCAAGTTACTCGGCATGACAGGCTCGAATTTTGTTAATGCCTCGGGCTTACCAGGCAAAGAGCATTACACCACAGCGACAGACTTAGCTGTATTAACACGGGCACTGATTAATAATTTTCCTGATTACTATGGCTGGTACTCACAAAAAGAATTTACCTATAACGAAATTACGCAGCGCAATCGCAATAAATTACTTTGGCGTGATGAAACCGTAGACGGTGTCAAAACTGGCCACACTAATTCGGCTGGCTATTGCTTAGTCACATCAGCCGATCGCGACGGCATGCGTTTAATTTCCGTTGTCTTGGGGACAAAGAGCCCAGACGCACGTGCCCGCGAAAGCCAAAAGCTGCTTAACTATGGCTATCGCTTTTATGAAACGCGCAAACTTTATTCAGCAGATGAATCCTTATCTAAAAATCGACTCTGGAAAGGCACACGCAAGGAAATTGAATTAGGCGTCAGCGAAGACATTTATGTCACTATTCCTCGCGGCCAAGATGATGCGCTTTCCGCCGAGTTACAATTACAAGAAACTATTATCGCACCCATCGCAAAAGGTGAAAGCCTGGGCACCGCCATTGTTTCATTTGGCGAAGAGCTGCTAGTAGAAAAACCCTTGGTGGCATTAGACGACTATGCTGAAGGCGGCTTTATGCAACGGCTCAGCGATAGCGTACTAATGTATTTTGAATAAAGCTCATGCAAGAATCGTCTATCGCCTATATCAATGGCGAACTTAAACCTCTATCCGAAGTTCATATATCGCCTTTAGACCGCGGCTTTATATTTGGTGATGGCGTTTATGAAGTGATACCAGTTTATGCTGGCCATGCTTTCCGCCTAGATGCACACTTAAAACGTCTTGATAATAGTTTGAACGCAATCCGTTTACCCAATCCGTATAGCCCAGAAAAATGGCAAAATATCATTCAAGCTCTTATCGATAATAACACACCGGGTGATCGTTCCTTATACTTACAGATTACCCGTGGCGTTGCAGATAGAGACCATACATTTCCCAAAACAAGCAATACCACTGTCTTCGCCATGAGCAAGCCCTTACCCGCCACGACTCAAGCGCCCGTTAAAGCGATCACCTTAGAAGATATTCGTTGGCAATGGTGCCACATCAAAGCAACGGCTTTGTTAGGTAATCTATTGCTACGACAACAAGCTGTCGATGCCGGCTGCGATGAAGCCATATTGCTGCGTGATAGCCAACTGACAGAAGGCGCAGCAAGCAATGTTTTTATTGTTAAAAATAACTCTATTTTTACCCCTATTAACAACAACAAAATTCTTCCTGGTATCACGCGAGATATCGTCATTGAGCTAGCACAAAAAAATGGCTTATCAATTTCTGAACAGAACATTCAGGAAACCCTACTAAACGAAGCCGATGAAATATGGCTAACCAGCTCAACTAAAGAAATCGCGCCGGTTATTGAGTTGAACAATAAAACAATTGGCGATGGCAAAGCTGGGCCTGTCTGTCGTCAACTGCAAGCCTTATTTAATTCATTTAAAACGCAACGTAATGCAGGTGCAGCGGTCTAGAATCAACATGAGCCGTAGCGATGAAGAATTAGGCTTGCAGTTCCCTTGCGAATTCCCCCTTAAAGTCATGGGAAAAAGCAATTGTGACCTCAAGCAAACTGCCGAAACTATTGTTAGCGAACATGTGCTGACTGAACATAGACTCTCTGTTACTGAGCGCAGCAGCAGCGAAGCACGATTTATCTCGATCACCGTGACCATTGAAGCACAAAGCCGTGAACAACTTGATAAGTTGTATCAGGCTTTTAATGCGCATCCCGATATCATGATGGTGCTTTAGCACCATCTCTAAACTTAAACATGAAACTAAATGCTCGCCATTTTGGCATCACTGACTACAGTCTTATGATGAAGGCGATGCAACGCTTTACTGCTGATCGCACTGAAGACACGCTAGACGAACTCTGGTTTACCGAACACTCTCCAGTGTTCACACTTGGTCGTGCTGGCAAGCCTGAGCACATACTCTATGCAGGCACCATACCTGTCATCAATAGCGACCGTGGTGGACAGGTCACCTATCACGGTCCTGGCCAATTAGTCATTTATACCCTGTGTGATTTGAAACGATTACATATCGGCGTCAAAGAATTTGTTGCCAACACCGAGCAATGCCTCATTAACACCTTAAAACAGTATCGTATCAATGGCTCACGTAAGCCAAATGCGCCAGGTGTTTATATCAACGAAGCCAAAATTGCCGCGCTAGGTTTACGCATACGACGCCAAGGCAGCTACCATGGAATGAGCATAAATATTCATATGGATCTTTCGCCATTTTCACGCATCAACCCCTGTGGTTATGCTGGACTAGCCGTGACACAGCTTGCCGATCATGGCTTTGATAGCCCACAAAGAGAGTTAAGCGACACTATTTTGACCCAATTCCAGCAAATTTTCGGTTACACTGAGTCTATAGAAGTCCCCGCATTGAATAATCTCGATGAATAAATCCACTGAAAAGATCAAAGATAATAAGACAGGTGTTGCCCTGAAGGGTGCCGACAAAGTCGCCCGCATACCGATTAAAATTCAGCCAACGACGGAAATGCAACGTAAGCCGAGCTGGATTCGTGCCCGTGCGCCAAACTTACCGGAAGTCATACGTCTTAAATCGATTTTACGGGAAAACCGCTTACATACTGTTTGCGAAGAGGCCTCTTGCCCCAATCTAGGCGAATGCTTTGCCCATGGCACGGCCACGTTTATGATCATGGGCGATATATGTACTCGACGTTGTCCATTTTGTGACGTCGCCCATGGCCGACCCAATCCGCTTGATAAGGAAGAACCCAACAACCTAGCTAAAACCATCAAAGCAATGGATTTAAACTACGTCGTCGTCACCTCTGTTGATCGCGACGATCTACGTGACGGTGGTGCCGAGCATTTTGTTCAGTGCATTGAGGCAATTCGGCAACAATCTCCTAAAACAAAAATTGAAATCCTAGTACCCGATTTCCGTGGTCGCAG
>CAYUVE010000007.1:0-31460 GCA_964447985.1 uncultured Thiotrichales bacterium | reverse complement strand
CCCTTTCACGGCGGCAACAGGGGTTCGAATCCCCTTGGGGACGCCATACATAAAAAAGCCCGCTTAATGCGGGCTTTTTTATGGATATTCGAACCCTGCAGAAAAAGGGTTCGACGTAAGTTTGTTACACAAACTTACGAGCGTCGGAGCGAGCGATGACGGCACGTAGGGTGAGGCGTGAAACGCTGAGTAATCCCTGTGCAACAATTTATGTTTTAAAAAACCCGCCTTGTATGGGTTGGTGGTTTCAACTTGCAAGTGCACCATTGGTTATGTGGTTAAAGATCTCGAAAGGTTTTTTATTGAATGGTATGTTCTACAAAATAAGAACGAGTCTCACTGTTTTCTCAGTTAAGCATCAGTTAAATAAACTCGTCATGCTGGTAGGGTCGAAGATTTTATCAGGTGTCCGGGTAAATCTTTAATAGGTCTGGGTTCCATTAGCAAGCACCCTCGACAGGCTCCTTTCGACAAGCTCCCTTCGACAGGCTCAGGGCGAACGGAATGCGGGTGGGGGGAAGTTTGTTTAAGGTTACAATACAAGGGTTAGTAAACATACTAATCACCCTGAGCCTGTCGAAGGGAGCTTGCCGGACAGTGAGTCATGTCTTGATATATCGATAATCACCAAGACACCGAAACAGAACTTCTTTTGGGGTATGCTAAAAAAAGCACCAATAAGACTTACGTAATTTGTGAGCAGATCAACCCTACTCTTTATTCCACTCGTAAACAGCTTTAACTTGGTTACCGTTACCGCAGTATTCCAAGGACTGGCATAGTGACTTTACTAAGCCGATTCCTCTTCCGGAATAGCCCTCATTCGACTCTAGGCTATCGACATGTGTATGACAATCAAAGCCAGGGCCGCTATCAGATACGAAAATAGTCAGTCTGCCTGATTCATTTTGCTTATCGGGCAGATGTTCAAGACTGATCTCAATGTAACCATCTTCCAATATGCCCAGGCGTTCACTTCTTAAGCGATAGTATTCGGCAAAACCGGTAGCATTGACCTTTAAGCTTGAGTCAATACAGAGTAAACCATGGTCAAGAGCATTAGAAAATAACTCACTTAATATAGTGAAAATTCGTTCTCTATGTCCTTGAGGTGATTGAACGCCCATCACCATATTAAGTAATAATGGAACAGGGTTGATTGACCGTAAAGTATCTGCTTCAAGCTTGAGTGATAGTTTCCAACTAGATGGAAGTTTACGATTTTTATCTTTAGTGTCTTGATCGGCTCGCCATTTATCATCTCTTAAAGTATTAACTTCTACGATGGAAATATCATCAGATTGTTCTACGCCGATGGTATAAACTTCTAGTTCATCTAATAAATCATGCAAGGGTGGATCACTAAGCGCCGCTTGGGGGAACATGGACTTAAGTGCCTTAGATCCAAATTTTCTACCACGTCGATTCTTGGCTTCGATCAAGCCGTCAGAATAGATATAAATTTTGTTATGTTCGTCGATTGGAACAATCGCCGTTTTACTGTCGAACTTGAACTCAGAGCGAATTCCCAGGGCTTGATGAGTAGAATCTATTGCACATTCGATATTGCCGTCTTCCCCCGTAATCAAAACATCTGGCATGCCACCATTCCATACCGTTAAAGTTGAACGTTCCGGGTCAAGTTCAAGAAAGATGGCTGCGCAAAACATACCGGTGGGTAATACTTTATGCAAGCGACGATTGATTTCGGTAATAATATCGGTAGTTGAAAAACCACTTGCTGTCATCGCGTAAAAAATATCAGACGTTGGCATAGCGCCTATGGCAGCCGATAAGCCATGCCCAGTGAAATCACCTAGCATGACATGCATGCCGCCAGCGGGGGTATGAGCGGCAAGTAGAATGTCACCACTAAACAATGACATCGGTGATAGATGGTAGTTGATATTAATGCTTTCGACATCACCACGGTTGAGAATAGTGGAAAAAACGTGTTCGGCGATATCGAGCTCGCGTTGAGCTTGTGCTTTATGTTTTCTTAGTTGATTAGTTTGTTTTTTAAGTTTTTCATGGAGTTTTTTAATTCGCTCCATTGATGCGATTTTCGCCAGCAAAGTATGCTGGTCGTAAGTGCCGGAGATGATGTCATCACCGCCACACTCAATGCATTTTTCTAAGACATCTGTGCCAGTGAGCGATGTCACAAAAATCACTGGAACAAACCTATCAGCAGATGCTTTTTTTATCTGTGCAGTGGCGACATAACCGTCCATTCCGGGTAAGACAACATCCATCAATACCATGTCCGGTTGTCTTTCTTCAAATGTGGAAACGGCTTCAATACCGTTTGAAGCGACAATGACGTCGTGATTGGATTCTAAAAGAACGGATTCAAGAATTCTGCGTCGATAAATCGTGTCTTCAACAATTAGTATGAGCACTATTCTATCCTTGAATCTAGTGTGTCTAAGTAATGCTAAAAAGTATTAGAAAAACTATGATTAATGTAGATGGAATAGTTGCTGAAAATTTGCGATTTTTAATATCTCAAGTATTTCGTTTTTGCAGTTTACAATACTGATATCCGATTTATCGCCACCTGCTGACTCCCGCAACAATAAAAGCATGCCTAGCGCCGAGCTATCAAGGTCTTCAACAGAGCCTAGATCGACAACAAATCTACTATAGTTTTCGCAGTTGGCTGCGCTTAAAGCTTTACTAAAGTCTTCATGAGATTCGAAGTCGAAGCGTCCAGTGACTTTAATAAAGACTTCGTTAGACTCGTCTCTTAAACTAATGTGCATACCCATTTCCTATCTCCTTGAAGGATTATTTATCAGATAACGGCCTAAAATAGATCGACTGCACCTGCGTCCATGCTTTCTTGCTTGACCGGCGTTGCCTCAAGGTCTTTTAGCCTGCTAATACTGTCTACTACTTCGGCTTGTAATTGCTCAAGTTCTTTTTTTGTTTCCAGTGAGCGTGCATCATAAGTAACATTTTCATGTGCACTGGCTTCTTCCATAACATTAAGTGCCTCGTCTAACACAGTTAGTCTTCGGTTTATATGGCCAGCGAGCTGAGTAACGATATCTTCAAACTGTAGGGAAGTAATGGCTAGCGCGACCTGTTCATCGATTTCTTCGACCATACTTTCAACCTGAGAAAGTTTCTGCGTGGCATTTTCATGAAAGCCATTAATAGCACTCATGGTCTCGGAAACTTTGTTTTTTGAATCCAGCATCATGTTCATGTCTTCTGATGCGATTTCACTAACGACATCACGAGCCGATTCAATACCCTTCATGGCGGCTGAGACGACATCATGAATTTCATTGCTAAATTGGTCTGAGCGATGGGACAGTGCGCGGACTTCTTCGGCGACTACCGCAAAGCCACGTCCTGCTTCACCTGCACGAGCGGCTTCAATACTGGCATTTAGCGCTAGTAGATTAGTCTGTGCAGCGATGCTTTTAATATCGCCTAATAATGACATGACTTGACTGATTTGTGCATACATATCATCAAGGTTGTATACCAGCCTCATACTTTCTTTGCTGGTGTTAACGATCATATCGATAAAGTAATACATCGTCTTTTCTGTATCACCAACAAATTTCTCAATTGTAGTCTGATTGCTGTCTTTTTCGCTCTTACCCGTCATATCTGTAAGTAGCTTGAGTAGCATATCTTTTTCCGCTTGTGATTGATCACTGAGACCTTGAAAGCTACTAGATAGGCCATCGATGGCATCAGAAACAACGGCGCGATATCGGTCAACGTCGCGCTTAACATTCATCATTTCTTCATGAACAGTTTGTGATAGTTGATTATGAAGATGAGGAAGCTCGCTGTCTTCTACCGGCTTGCTATCTACTGATATAGCTTGATTATTAGTAGCCGCATTATTTGATGTTGTTGATGAAGAACGACGCTGAAAGTAGATCGCGGTGACTGCCCAGAGAAATGCGGCGACGATAGTGGAATTTAAAGCAGTACTGCTATCTTGCTGAAAAATAATTGACCAGGTTGCATAAATACTGCAAAAAGCTGCGGGCGAATAAGCTAGAAATCTAGGCGGGGTTTTCAAACTCTTTGGCCTCATTTCAATTTCCTTATATGCATCGTAATAATCGATGATTCTGTGACGTTCATTGTCCGGGCTTTCGGCTACCTTCTTTATTCCTGAAATTTGGAATTAAAATTTTCCGCAGCCTTGAAGCTGGCTATCGGCCAGCGAATATGTAACTTGAGCCCTTAACCGTATAATTTGTGTAGAAATATTTAGAAAGAATTCTAATAAAAGTTATTTTTTATAAAAATTGAGTATGTCGTATTTTGTATTGTTGGGTTTTAAGGGTGGCGGTCGATGGGCCCGAATAGGCAATTACGCTGTAAGTCAATGAATTTATTGTCCTTGGTAAGCCAATATTCTTATGGAGAATGGGTAATAATTTGTGCTGGAAAAATTGGTGTAATAGTTAAATTGATAATTTTTAGCCAAATAGATGCTGGGTTAAAGCCAAATTATTTTTTGCATCTAAATGCCAGCTGAAAATTTTGATAAAAAACTAGACAAATAACCATATCAGGCTAAAGTCATTTTTTTGAGGGCCGATATCTTCTCCGTAACAAGAGAAGAGTAGCTGGTTATGGAAGGACCTCAAACTGTCACATGTGACGAAGAGCTAGGGATAGCAAATGCTTGTGATTTTGCTCAATCCCTCGAAAACGTTCTCACATCAGAAAACGAAATTACTGTAGATTTATCGAATACTCAGCGTATCGATACTTCTATCGCTCAGCTTATTTGTCTGTACGACCGTGAGGCCAAGAATAAAGGTCTCAGTCTCAACTGGCGTTATTCCGACGTTGTCCTCCAAACTATGGAAACTTTAGGCCTGGAAAACATATTTCACGGCTCTGAGACTAGTGTGTCTGGTGATGACGGTTCTGCAGAAACAGATCAAAAGAAAAACATAGAAAGTTCTATGTTGTTTGTTTTGGAAAATGATAATTAGGTTCGGAGAAAAAACATGGCAAGCATATTAGCAGTTGATGATTCGGCATCCATGCGCCAAATGGTGACATTTACGCTAAAAGGTGCAGGATATGATGTAACGGAAGCAAAGGATGGTCAAGAGGCATTAAATATTGCTAAATCGAATAAATTTTCTTTAGTGATTACCGACGTTAATATGCCAAACATGGATGGCATTACCCTAACCAAGGAATTGCGTGGTCTGCCTAGCTATAAATTTACTCCTATCTTGACGCTTACCACAGAATCATCTGCTGATAAAAAAGGTGCCGGTAAATCAGCTGGTGCCACGGGTTGGATAGTTAAACCATTTAACCCAGACCAGTTACTAGCTACTGTTAAGAAGGTGCTTGGATAAGTCGATGTCTATTGATTTGCAGCAATTTCACCAGACTTTCTTTGATGAAAGCTTTGAAGGTTTGGATGTTATGGAAGACGGTTTGCTGGGCCTTGAAGTCGGCGCGGCAGATGAAGATGTTGTTAATTCTATTTTTCGTGCCGCGCACTCGATAAAGGGAGGTAGCGGTACATTTGGTTTTACGGATATTGCGTCGTTTACGCATGTTCTTGAAACCCTGTTAGATCAAATGCGTGATGGCACACGTGATGTCACACAAGAGGCCGTAGATTGTTTGCTGTTATCAGTAGATTGTCTGCGAGAAATGTTGACGGCGACTAGCGAAGGCGTTGATGTTGACAAAGAAAGCGTCACGGAAATTCAGCAAAAACTTGAAGCACTATTAGAGTCAGGTGATGCGGCACCTAAGAAAGAGGGTTCCTTTGACGACTCACAATCTTCGTCAAGCGGAAAAGCCGCGACAGGTTGGTTGATTCATTTTGCTCCACATGTTGGGATGTTGACCACGGGTAATGATCCCATAAGAATATTTCGAGTATTAAGCGAGCTGGGTGAACTTAGCGTTGAAGCAGATGTGTCAAAGATTCCTGCTTTTGATGATTTTATTGCCGAAGAATGTTATTTGTCCTGGCAGTTAACGCTTAAAGGCGATATCAGAAAAGAAGATATAGAAGAAGTATTTGAATGGGTTGAAGATGACTGTGACCTGGAGATATCACCGCTAGAAAAACCAAATTCAGAAGAGGCTAAGACTGAAGTTGCAGACTCAAATGCGATTGCCAGTGATGCAGAAAAAAATAAAGTAGAACGACGTAAAAGCGAAGATAGGCGACAAGGCGACCGCCGAGCATCAAAACACTCTGGCCCCGAAAGTGCGTCGATCCGCGTTAGCATCGATAAGGTTGATGACATTATTAATCTTGTTGGCGAGTTAGTCATTACGCAGTCGATGCTAGGTCAGGTTGGAGCAGAGTTAGAAGGTGAAGATCACGCATACGGCGATGTAGCGAGACTAGAACGTCTGCGTGAAGGACTGTCTCAACTAGAACGCAATACGCGTGAGCTGCAAGAAAGCGTGATGCGTGTGCGGATGTTGCCGATTAGTTTTGTCTTTAGTCGATTCCCACGTATGGTGCATGATTTATCCGCTAAGATGGATAAACATATCGAGTTAGTGATATCAGGTGAGCAGACTGAGCTTGATAAAACGATTATGGAAAAAATCGGTGACCCCTTAGTGCACTTAGTACGCAACTCGATTGACCATGGTATTGAATCTCCGGAAGAACGTGTCGCTGCGGGTAAGCCTGAAACAGGTACCGTTTCATTAAATGCTTATCATCAAGGTGGCAATATTGTCGTCGAGATTAAGGACGATGGTAAAGGCCTTGCTAAAGATAAGATTTTGTCTAAAGCAAAAGAGCGTGGTTTGGTGCAAGAAAACGAGTCGCTGCCTGATGACAAAATCTACGATCTGATCTTTCAGCCAGGTTTTTCTACTGCGGCGGTAGTCAGTGATGTATCGGGTCGTGGTGTCGGAATGGATGTTGTGAGACGTAATATTCGCGATTTGGGTGGTAGTGTTGAGATCCAATCCGAGCAAGGTGTTGGTACCACCATGCTAATACGTTTGCCGCTGACGCTTGCAATTCTCGATGGACAATTAGTCAGTGTTGGAAAGCAAACCTATGTTGTGCCGTTAACATCTATTATTGAATCTCTCCAAATTAGAAATGACCAGATTAAAACGGTTGCCGGCCAGTCACAAGTGTATCTGCTGCGTGATGAATATATTCCAATAGTCAGGGTTTGTGATGCGTTTGATATCCCCTCAAACACCATCGATCTAGATGGTGGCCTGATGGTTGTCGTAGAAGGCGCCGGCCAGAAAGTAGGCTTGGTAGTGGATGACTTGCTTGCGCAGCAGCAGGTTGTTATCAAAAGTTTAGAAACAAATTATAAGCGCGTCGATGGTTTATCAGGAGCAACCATATTAGGTGATGGTACGGTGGCTATGATTCTTGATGTTGGTGGTTTGATTAGTTTCTCAAAATCTTTAAGTCCAGAGCTTATCCGAGCCCGTAGAAAAGCAATTCAAGCAATGCCTGATGATGCAGACGCATTGCATGGCGAAATGATGAAAAACCAGATGAATCAGGAGATGGCGGATGAACGCGATACAATCCATTGAAGAAAGTCACGCAGTGGTGGGGATGGATATCAGTGCGGATATGGATCAATACCTGACTTTTATTCTCGCAGATGAAGAGTATGGCGTAGATATTTTACGGGTTCAGGAAATTAAGGGCTGGGATACCGTTACACCTATACCTAATACGCCTGAGTTCATAAAGGGTGTTATTAATCTTCGTGGAACCATTGTGCCCATTGTAGACTTGCGTCAGAGATTTGGTTTAGAGAAAACAGAATATGGCAAGTTAACGGTTGTTATTGTTCTCAAAGTGATCTCTGAAAATGGCGAGCGCGTGATGGGTATTATTGTTGATGCGGTGTCGGATGTTTATAACGTGGCTGAGGATGAGATGAAGCCACCACCTGATTTCGGAAGCGTGGTATCCATAGACTATGTCAAGGGCTTGGCGACTGTTGGCGAGAAAATGGTTATTGCTCTCGATATCGATCACTTGCTAACAAGCAGTGTATATCAGTCGGTTGAGAAAGAAGCGCAGCTTCAACAGTAGTCATGTATCTCGACACGGGTAAATTAGGTAAAGATATAAACGCTTCTTCATTGTCTTTGAATGCAGAGTTTGCAGTAGAAAATGAAATGAACAAAAAAGCTATAGTTGTTTACTTGATAGCCATATTTTCTGCACTAATCTGGAAGGGTGCATAGTTGTAATCAGGTGAACAAATAGGAGCCAGAGATGAGTGAAGGAAATACACAAAAAGGGAAAACAACGGCGAAGTCAAGGTCGGAAACGTCATCCTCTCGAAAGATTGTTGCTAAGAAAGCCGAAGAGTTAGATGTGGAGCTAATTGAGAAGAGCTTTGCAGCGATATTACCTAAGGCAGAGCAACTCGTTAAGCGCTTTTACGAAGAATTGCTGCAGCGCTATCCTATGGTTACCCCTTTATTCAGTCATACATCACGAGAAGCGCAAGAGAAAAAGTTGCTTGCCGCATTAAAGCTCATTGTATCAAGTTTAAGAACACCAGATAGATTGGTTGATATTTTGAGTAAGCTTGGTGCAAGACACCAAAGCTATGGGGCATTACCCATACACTATCAAGCCGTGACAGCGACGCTGCTTGATGTGATGAAAGAGTTCGCTGGCAGGCGATGGACAAAGGCGGTCCATAATGAATGGAGTAAGGCATTAAAAACTGTGTCCGCAAAAATGTTAGCGGCTTATGAAGATATGGAGGAAGGAGCAATGGTTGCAAGCAGAAAAGATTTGAATATCGATCTTGATGAAGATTCACTTTCTAGCGAAGAGCAAGTTAGTCGTTTAAGAGCCATGGTAGATGGTGCGCAAAGTGCGATTATGAATATTGATCGTGACTTGGTGATTACCTATGTTAATGAAGAGACTAAGTCCTTGCTTGCGCGTCATGAGTCGGAGCTGAAACAGCTTTACCCGAGCTTTTCAATGGAAAAATTAGTCGGTACGTGTATTGATATTTTCCATAAGAACCCTGCTCATCAGCGTGGCATATTGAGTAATCCTTCGAATTTGCCTTATGACACAGATATTGATGTTGGGCCTTTGAAGTTTCATATTCATGTCACGGCGGTCCATGACCTAAATGGTGACTATGTTGGTAATACTTTAGAGTGGTCAGACGTCACTGAGATGCGTAAAAAAGAAACCGAAGTCATGCGCCTACAAGGTACGGTCGATAATGCCATGACGGCAATTATGATGATTGATCGTGATTTGGTGATTACCTATGCCAATCATTCAACGGTAGCGCTATTGCAACAGCATGAAGAGGCATTAAGATCAGTTTACCCTGGCTTTGATGTTAAGAATATTGTTGGAACTTGTATTGATACCTTTCATAAGAATCCTACGCATCAACGCCAGATCTTGGGTGACCCTAAGAACTTGCCATATTCCACAGATATTCAGGTCGGGCCGTTGACGTTCAATATTAATGTCACCGCTATTATGGATGCGAACGGCGACTATGTCGGTAATGCTCTAGAGTGGGCTGATGTGACACAGGTACGTGTTAAGGAAATTGAAGTAGCACGCTTACAGTCTGCGGTGGCCGGCGCACAAGCGAATTTGATGTTGTGTGATAGCAATTTAGTTATTACATATGCTAACCCAGCGGTAGTTAATATGATAGCTAATCGTCAAGCTGAGTTACGTCAGATTTGGCCTGGCATGGATGCGAATAACCTGGTTGGCCAATGTATTGACCAATTTCATAAAAACCCTGCGCATCAACGCTCTTTATTGGCTGACCCAAATCGTCTTCCAGCCAAAGCCGAAATCAATGTTGGTAGTTTAAGCTTTTCAGTCAATGCTACGGCAATTCTCGATCCTGATGGTAAGTATATGGGTAATATGGTTGAGTGGCAGGATATTACCGAGCAAAAGGATGCTGAGAATCAAATCAAAAACTTGATCGACGGAGCGGTAAAAGGTGAGTTAGATAGTCGTATTGAAACCGAACAATACGAAGGCTTTATGAAAAGCTTAGGTGACAGTATTAACGTTCTCATGGATTCGGTGGTACAGCCGGTAAAAGAAGTCAGCAGAGTGATGAAGTCACTAGCTGAGGGTGATGTAACGCAATCAATGAGTGGCGAATTTGATGGTGAGTTTGCTGAACTAAGAGATTCAGTTAATTCCACTATGAATAATTTGCTTGACGTAGTAAGCAAGATCAGAGAGTCATCCAATAGTATTAGTTCTGCAGCCGGTGAAATTGCTCAAGGTAACCAGGATCTAAGTCAGCGTACCGAAGAGCAAGCCAGTTCCTTACAAGAAACGGCTTCGAGTATGGAAGAGCTTACCTCAACGGTTAAACAAAATGCTGATAATGCGGTGCAGGCTGATCAACTTGCTGTTGGCGCTAAAGAGCAAGCCGAAAAAGGCGGTGATGTTGTCGGCTCGGCTATCGGTGCTATGGATGAGATCAATGCTGCCAGTAAGAAGATTGCCGATATCATCGGTGTCATTGATGAGATCGCTTTCCAAACCAACTTACTTGCACTTAATGCTGCTGTCGAAGCTGCACGTGCGGGTGAGCAAGGTAGAGGTTTCGCAGTGGTAGCATCTGAAGTGCGTAATCTCGCTCAGCGTAGTGCCGGCGCAGCGAAGGAAATTAAGACACTGATCAAAGATAGCGTCGAGAAGGTGGATGAGGGTTCTAAACTCGTTAACAAGTCTGGTTCTACACTTGAAGAGATAGTCAATGCTGTGAAGAAGGTGGGTGACATCATTGCTGAGATTGCTGCGGCTAGCAAAGAGCAATCTTCTGGTATTGAGCAAGTCAATATAGCGATATCGAAAATGGACGAAGTCACGCAGCAAAATGCCGCTTTGGTGGAAGAAGCTGCTGCAGCCAGTGAATCGGTAAATGACCAAGCCAGTGGCTTGGATGAGTTGATTAGTTTCTTCAAAACTGGAGAAGAGGCCGCTGCGTCGGCAAAAGTAAAAGTTGCTGCTGCTGCACCCAGCTCGCCACGCCGTACTCAGGCGAGAGCGCCGGCTAACGATTCATTTGCTGCAAGTGATGATAGCGAATGGGATGAGTTTTAATCGATATATAACATGGCGGCGAAAGAGTTTTGTCGCCATAACATAAGTATGTTGTTAGTGATGTTGAATCAGGAGTTATTACGTGAACAATTTGTCAGCTATTCAAATGAGGGAAGAGTTTGAATTTACTGATATTGATTTTGATAATATACGAAAGTTAGTTAAAAAAGACACAGGAATTAATCTCTCTGAAGCTAAGCGTGATATGGTTTATGCACGCTTAGCTAGGCGTCTGCGAGAGCTTAGTATGCGGCGCTTTAGTGATTATCTAGCCTTTATTCAAACGGATGGTGCTGCCGATGAGCTGATTCAGTTTACCAATGCTATTACAACGAATCTGACCTCGTTCTTTCGCGAAGAACATCATTTTGACTACCTTGCCGAAACGGCATTACCTGAAGTTATCAAGCGTAACCAAGCAAAGAAGAAAATAAGAATTTGGTGTTGTGCGGCATCCACTGGTGAGGAGCCCTATAGTATCGCCATGGTAGTTAAGGAATTGACGCCTATGCTTAGAGGATGGGATGTCAAAATACTTGCTACCGATTTAGATACTAATGTTTTAGCTACCGCAAAAAATGGTATGTATGCTGAAAATAGAGTGCAAGGTATTTCCGTGCACCGACAAAGAAGATTTTTTTTGAAAGGGTCGGGTGTTTATCAAGAAAAGGTTCGTGTTAGAGAGGAATTGAAAGAGCTCATTACATTTAAAAAACTTAACCTAATGGATAAGTGGCCGCTGCGAGGCCCAATAGATATTATTTTTTGTCGTAATGTCGTGATCTATTTTACTAAAGATACACAAAAAGTATTGTTAGATCGTTTTGCTGGACTAGTTGCACCCGGTGCTTATCTATTCATGGGACACTCTGAATCGCTTAATACAGTTACTGATCAATTTGAGTTGATTGGTAAAACGGTTTATAGGTTTGTCCGATGAGCGCGGTACAGCCGCAAGTCCAACTTTTTCCTGAGCCAGATACCCGGCCGCCATTGCCGCTACCTGGCTTTGAGCATATCAACCGTTATTGGGATAAAACTCGAGGAAAATATGCGGCGAAAATTCATCCAGGTGAACTTTATGTGAGTAATAATGGCGAGCTCGTTGCAACAGTATTAGGTTCATGTATATCGGCATGTATTCGTGACCCCGGTATGGGGATTGGTGGTATGAATCATTTTATGCTTCCCCTAACTAATACGGATAAAGTATCTGCGACGGATGTGAGTAGTGATAGTGCGCGTTATGGAAACTATGCTATGGAAGCCTTAATTAATGCCATTGTCCGTTTTGGTGGTGCTAAGGAGCGTCTGGAAGTCAAAGTTTTTGGTGGCGGTAAAGTCATGGCACGAATGAGCGATGTCGGCATGAAAAATATCAACTTTGTTCATGAATACCTTGAGCTCGAGGGATTTAGAATCCTTGCGGAAGATACGGGCGGTTTACACCCGCGTAAGGTCATTTATGACCCGATTTCCGGCAAGGTGGGTATTAAGAAGCTCAAGACGATGCATAACGATACTGTTGCTGAAAGAGAAACACGTTATCAAAGCGAATTGACTTTGGCGCCGGTTCAGGGCGAAGTAGACTTGTTTTAATTCTAGTTGAGCAACGATGATGTTTGATATGCCAATAAAAGTATTAGTTGTCGATGATTCTGCGCTGATACGACAATTATTGAGTAGCATATTATCGGAAGACCCCGATATCGAAGTCGTCGGCACGGCAAATGACCCCTTTATTGCGCGGGATAAAATTAAACTACTTGAGCCCGATGTGATTACGTTAGACGTAGAAATGCCACGCATGGATGGTATTACATTTCTACGTAATCTTATGCGTTTGCACCCGATGTCTGTCGTGATGGTTTCTTCGCTTACACATAAAGGAGCAGAAGTAACTTTAAAAGCTCTTGAGTTAGGCGTTATAGATTTTGTGACCAAGCCTAATATGGATGTGGCGCGTATGCTTGATGCCTTCTCGGAAGAAATTATTGCAAAGGTCAAGGTTGCAGCAAAAGTACCCAAAGGCGTCATATTGAATAAAGCTGACCAGGCGAAACAAGTAGTGAATGCAGAGCGTGATTCCTCTGATTCAGCAGCAGGAATATCTCAATATAAGATGACGGATAAAGTCATTGCTATAGGTGCATCGACCGGTGGCACCGAGGCCATTAAAGAAGTATTAGAGCATCTACCACCGGATTCGCCTGGCGTTGTAATATCACAACATATCCCACCATTATTCAGCGCCTCGTTTGCAGCGCGTATGAATGAGTCTTCTCCATTAACTGTGTGTGAAGCACAACATGGTCAGCAGATACTAAATGGTCACGCCTATATCGCTCCCGGTAGTCAACACTTAAAAGTTATACGTGATGGTGCACGGTTTGTTTGTCATTTGGATGATGGGCCGCCCGTTAACCGGCATAAGCCTTCAGTTGATGTGATGTTTGACTCTGTGGCAGAGAATGTAGGGATTAATTCTGTCGGGATTATATTGACTGGGATGGGGCATGATGGTGCGGCAGGGTTAAAGAAAATGCATGAACTCGGCGTACCGACTATAGCGCAAGATGAAAAGACCAGCGTGGTTTGGGGCATGCCTGGCTCCGCAGTGGAGTTGGGCGCGATCGATAGCATACTGCCGCTAAATAAGGTCGCGGGCAAAATCATTTCTTTAGTGAAATAGCACATTTAGAGTTTTGCGCTATTCGTGTAGATAGGGTCTGCGTTAAAATGCCTGCCTTTTCTAAGCAGGATGACAATGTGGAACTAAAAGACCTCCTCAAACAGATTAATACTTCTCCGAGTACAATTGAATTTTCTGATGTGATTACTTGTATTGACGCAAGTTATGATTTTACTCCGATGGCTTTTCGTAACGGTGATCTACATAATGCGGCGGGTGAGAATAATGGTTCGTGTAAGATCTTTGCTTTTGCTAAAAAGCATGGCTTGGATGAACAGCAGACCTTAGATTGTTTCGGTGATTATTTTCGGCAAGATGTTTTGAGGAACCCGCAAGGGGATAATCATCAAAACATCCGACAATTTATGAAAACGGGCTGGTCAGGAATCGTTTTCGAAGATGATCCGTTGATGATAAATATCTAAGTAACCGCTTCTCGTCAACTATTAGGTTATTTTTGATCCTGTGTATTCGCTAAATATTCCTTGTTCGACGTAACGATTCGTATTTGTCAGGCCAGATATGCGCATTGTGGAGAGTATTGTTTCAGGCGGGACGCATTGTTCAATCGTGTCCCAGTAATATTGCATAAGATGTTGTGTTTTTGCGCTGCCGAGAAGAAGTAACGAAGCCGTTGGAATGATACGTTTTAAATAAAATTTTACTAAATGATAGCTGATGCCTGGCTTAGGTTTTGTGATCTCTAAAAGAAGTACCTTTCCACCTGGTTTAAGTACTCTGTGATATTCAGTAAAAAGCATGCCTAGGTCAGCAACGTGGCGTAGCGCATAACCCATAGTGACGAAGTCAAATTGATTGTCTGGGAACGGGAGGTTCTCTCCAAGTCCTTGCATGGTATGTTTTACGCCGTTTTTTTTGGCTACATCAAGCATGCCTATACTGGGATCGAGGGCAATAACTTTTCCAGTTTCGCCAACAATTTTCTGGCTCAATAGTGAGACGACACCTGTTCCTGCACCTACGTCCAATATGTGTTGCCCTTCTTTAACACCTGCACGAAGTAAAGCTTGTCTTCTATACCATTTTCCTGAGCCAAGGCTCATAATCGAATTGATCTTGTCATAGTAGATCGCTGATGAGTCAAACATCTCATCAACACGTCTACGTCGCTCCGATTCATCTGAATAATAGTCGGACAGTACGGGGTGTGGCTTTACTTCTAAGTTTGGTGTTGACATATTTGAGAGCATAGAAAAAACTATTACTTTACTAGAGGAGAAATGCTTGTTCAAGCGTTTGGTGTGTTGTGATTAAGTAGCCACGCGGGTTCTTCAGGGTGCTATGTATTAAAGCTTGGGAAGGGGTTAAGTTTGAATCTCAACAATAAAGCATATCTTTGGTTGCTCAGTTATGACCGTGAAGAATACTTCCCTCAAAAACAAGATATATCAAAGTTAAGTGAAAGTGAGCTAACCAGGTATAAGTCTTGTAGTAACTATAGAAAAAAAGAACTACTGCTTGGACGTTTATTGTTGCGCCATGCCTTGGGTGGTTGTCTAGGATATAGAATTGCGTCTTTGGAGGTTATAGAGAGGCAGGGGCTTCTTCCTAAGGTTCCGCTTGCTGAAGAGTATCGATTGCGATTCAGTATTAGTCATTCTGACTCGGTGATCGCTGTGGTCGTGAGAGGTGATGAGTCAGAAGGAAGCAATGTTATAGGTTTGGATATTGAATATTTGCAGTTAGACAGACGTCTTTCGGCGGCAAAAATATTTTGCACAAGAGAGCAGCTAGAGCAGATTAGTAAAGTTGAGGGTATTGAAGAAAAGCGCCATTTATTCTATTTATTCTGGACCCAGAAAGAGGCCTGTTATAAGGCGTATTCTGACACCAATAAATCGGTAAATTTAAAATCAATAGGGTTTGATTTGCAGAGGTGTAGCAAAAATACCGATTTGTTTTTTTCCCCTATAGATATTGAGTCAAGAGATGTTAGGGGGATGTATTATTGCTCGGTATATGCTCCTGGTGTCTCAACTTTAGTGACCAAGCATGTCCAAATAGCTAATGGGACAATTGATGCCGGGGCAGAAGAACTGCTAATAAATTGGGGGCGTTATTTTTCTAATGATACTAATTCTTAACTCTCTTTTAGAGAGCGATAGAGTTCATAGAGTTTTTTTTGAGAGAGCTTGCCATTTTGTTCTCGCGGCAAAGACGCGATTTCAATGATAGGCCTTGGAATGAATGCATTGTCAAGATGTTCTTTTAGGTAGGTAATAAGCTTTTCCTTGGAGCTTTGGTTGTCTAGTACGACAATCGCGACTAATCTAGGAACGGTTTTCTCTTGTGGGGGGAGAAAGATGACCCCATCGCGAATGCCAGAAAAGTTTTGCAACAGCTGGTTGATTTCATAAAGAGAGCCGCGCTTACCCGCAATATTGATAATATCGGAGTCTCTACCTATAAGACGAAACCGATCATCGTCAAGAATGATGATTCGATCATTTAATTTTATTGGTTGAGATATGTGTTGTGCTTTTGCGATGACTTCGGATTCGCCGCAGTCTTCAAAATGGATATCTGAAAAACGCTGCCATTCTTTCTCTGAGGCGGTTCGTCTAACGGCGATAGAGCCTATTTCGCTGCAACCATAGATCTCTCTTAAATCGCTATCAAAAGTTTTCTCGGCATTCTTGGCAAGCTCTAAGCTCAAAGGCGCAGTAGCGCATAGAATAGTATTGATTTTTGGATAATCTAAGTTTTCCTGTATCAGGGCACGTAAATGAACCGGTGTTGATATGAGTATTCGAGGTGTCGGCAAACGCTTTAACTGTCTATGAATATCATAGGGGTAGAGTGGTCTGCTATCGCAGATGCAGACGTTAGTATGTAGTGGAAGTAATATCGAAGTCTCGAGCCCCCACATATGTTGACTAGGAACAGTGGATAGTAAGAATAATGTTTCTTCACCCTCTGGGATCATATAGGCCCGGTTAATATGTGTGCTTATGACAAGGGTTTGCCATGTTTTTAGACTGGGTTTTGATTCACCTGTTGAGCCGGAAGTAAAGCTAATTGCTGCTAGGTGGTCATAAGGTATCGACGGTATGTCGAAATCCGTATTGTTCGAGAGAAAATGGATCTCTGTGAGATCTATATGTTCGGTGTTTTCGATAACCTTCTGATTGTCGTGTAGGATATAGCAATTTTTGTAACGCCCTGCTAGTTGTTTCAAAGTGGCGTCTTGAGCGTTTGGTGGTAGAAGGTTTGTTTGTCCTCGTATAATTGCAGCGCATAGCGCAACCATAAACAAATAGCGATTTTCACAAAGGTTAATAGCGTATCTATGGTTCGGTAGCGTACTCGCTAGTTGTTTGACATGGCTAAGAAATTGCGAGGATGTGATAACGCCTTCTGAGAGCTTATTAAGGTTAGGTGTACGTCCTATGTATGCGATAGGTTCATCAGGTTTGCGGTGAACCAAAGGTGCATTTTTTTCGCTCACGCAAATTGCACGTTTATTTGTTTTCTTGGATAAACTTGCAGAGGCTGCGCAGTGACATAAATGCCTCTCTAGAGTCTTCTTCTTCGGCGCGCATTTGCACATTATAATTCTGTGAGATAGCTAGCGCTATTTCTAAGGCATCGATAGAGTCTAAACCTAAGCCGTCACCAAATAGTTGTGCTTCTGCTGGGATATCTTCGGGTTTGGTATCTTCTAGGTTTAAAGCCTCAACAATAATTGTGGCTAGTTTATGTTCCGCTGCTGTTTGAGTCGTCACGTTTGGTTATCCCTTCTTTATTTACTTTGATTTATTGGCGTCAGCACATTAAAGTGGTGTCTAAATTGGGGTGATTCTTAGCTAAGGCTCTAGCGGCCATATTTTGAATCAGCTTATTTACCAATAATAAATGTTTAGTTAATATTATTCTAGATCGATGATCTGTTGGCCTTTTATCTTATATTTAAGGCCATTGGTAGCGCTGGTACGTTATCTTAAAGGATGTCGATGGTCTATTTGAACTATGTTGCGCAACTATTATTCTACTGAGCCGGTTTCTGACCTGCTTTCTGATCCCGAAACCCTTGTTGTATTGCGTTATGACGTGCCGTGTATGGCTGGGGTGATGGGCAGTATTGGTACCGGTTTGGAGTGCCTAGGAGATGTGGGGATTCATGAAGTTTGGGCTATGCGCAACGTTCGTGTATCGCGCGGCGCGCATGGGCGCTGCCAGTGGAGTAAATGTGATGAGTTTGTTATTGCAGCTATATGGTTAAGCGACAAGGAGTGTGACAACGTGGTCTCATCGGTAAAAAGTGGGTACAGGGAGTTATTGGATTTAACCGCTAAGTTGGGTTATCCGTATGCATTTAGATTTTGGAATTTTATTGCAGATATCAATAGCGGTGTGCATGATGAGGAGCGTTACAAGCAATTTTGTACGGGAAGGTTGAACGCTTTTTGGGAGCGTGAGGTGGATATGGAAGGGTTTCCGGCGGCTTCGGCTGTGGGACATTGTCAGCAGGGAGCACTCATTTATCTTTTTGCTGCTAGGCAGCCAGCGACAAATTATCAAAATGCTCGGCAGGTGAATGCTTACGAGTATCCGCGTCAATATGGAGTGAGTAGCCCGTCTTTTGCGCGCGCTAGCAGTATTTGTTTAGGTGGTAACGCAAGCTATTTTGTTTCTGGAACGGCAAGTATTGTTGGACACGAAAGTAGCTTTATAGGTGATTTGCAAGGTCAACTGCAAACGACCTTAGAGAATTTGAAGTATATGCTTGCGCAGCCAACTGAAAGGGAGACGTTGGAATTGCAAACGATGAAAGTATATTTGCGCTCAGAAAATGACTATGGTGACGTTGAGCAGGTATTGAAACATGCTTTTCCTGATACGCCTACGCTTTACCTTAGGGCAGACATCTGCCGGTCTGAACTACTTATAGAGATTGAGTGTTATTGCAGATAATGGCTTGTTTTGTATTGTGAGAGGCAAGTTTTTTCTATGCTCGATCTGCTAGCTGAAACACTGAAGCGTGTTTGGCGTATATTGGCCACGGGCTTCAGTTTTATATTGTTCGCTGTAGGGGCAATCTTAGTGGCGGTTCTCGGCATTATTTTTATTTTACCATTGCCTATTCCTAAGTTTCGGAAACAGCTCTGGTTTCGTAATCTGCTGCGCATAGGGTGTTCATTTTTTGTATATGTAGTGCAACTTTTAGGTTTGCTTTCGCTTTCGACGAGGCGCCAAGTAGGAAGCCCAGTTAGCGGCCATATTATCGTGGCTAACCACCCGACTCTTTTGGACGCAGTCATTTTGATCGCTGAATTCGGGAATATATGTTGTATCGTTAAGCAGACTCTTAAAAAACATCCTATCACAGCATTGCCAGTGTCTTTGGCCGGTTATATTCCTAACTCGTCAGAGGATATCTTAGAGCTGGCGAAGGCTAAATTAGGGGCTGGAGAAAACATTTTGATCTTTCCTGAAGGAACGAGAAGTGATAAGAGTGAAGTTGTGTCCCGGTTTAAGCGCGGTGCGGCAAATATTGCAATAAATTCAGATAGTCCGATTTTACCGGTGACAATTTGGTGCTTGCCGAGGACTTTGGCAAAGCAGGAAAAGTGGTATCAAGTGCCAATATCACCACCGCGGTTTGTCGTTACTATCGGCTCACCTATTCTCGTTGCCGACAGTATTGACGTAGAGAGACCAAGAACAGTCCAATATAGGCATTTGACCCGATTTCTAAGTGACCATTATGACAGAGCGCTGGAGGACGCTAATTGTTTTATTGGCGACTAGTATCGACTTATGATGCTTACATTGTGTAAAATCACGCAATTATCCCATACTAATAGCCAAATTGGCGCAAGTAATTTTCTTAAATTTTATCTAGCATATCCCTAAATCATGGAATGTAGTCAAGAAGAGATTTATAGCCGTACTAAAAAAATATTGGTGGATTTGTTCGAGGTCGATGAGTTAATGCTCGAGCCCGAAGCTAGACTTTATGAAGATCTTGATATTGACAGTATCGATGCGGTAGATCTGTTGGTGGAGTTAAAGCGTTTAACTGGTAAGAAAGTTAGTCCCGAGCATTTCAAGAGTGCGAGGACGTTGCAAGATATAGTAGATGTTATCGCGACGTTATAGCTGTTTTTCGGGCCCTGGGTGATTAGGATGGGGCAGCTAAGTTCGGCCATTGATATAGAGGTACCGTTCTATGACGTTGATGCGCTCAAAGTCGTCTGGCATGGCCATTATGTAAAATACTTTGAATTGGCGCGTTGTAAGCTGTTAGAGAAGGTTGGCTATACTTATGACGAAATGGCGGTATCTGGCTACTATTTCCCGGTTATCGATTTGCAGGTTCGATATATTAAACCAATCAAGTTTTGTCAAAAAATCACAGTTACCGCGGTATTGGTAGAATGGGAACATCGACTTGTTATCAAGTATCTCATTACCGATTCAGTATCAAGCGAGCGATTGACGAAAGCCAAGACGGTTCAGGTTGCTGTAGCTATGCCAGATCAAATTACTCAGTATGTTTGTCCCGACGTGTTAATTGGAAATATCGAAAAGGCTTTATTAAAGTTGTGAAAGATAGTTTAGTTAGTATTCTATCTATAAGCGCTGCTTTTTTTTTGATCTTATTTTTCGGTTCCCAGGCTGTTGCTGAACAGAAAAACGAAGATCTGAATTTGCTGGTTGAATTGTTGCCTAAGCATTGCGCATTTACGGGTGATTTTCATCAGAAACGTTTTGTACGGTCGTTGCCTGCACCGGTCATATCGCAGGGCAGTTTTTTTTTCTCGTGTCAGGCCGGATTGATTTGGCATACTCAATCACCGATAAATGAGTCACTTGTTTATGTTGAAAATGGTGACTCATTTCAAATTCGTCCTAAGCAGCCCCCGCAAAAGCTCAAAGGCCGATTTCATAGTTATTTGTCCTATTTTTTACTTAATCTCTTGGCGGTAGAAATCGATTATCTTGTCGAAAATTTTTCGATAGAGAGCAATTTGGATAGTTTAGCTAGAGCTGATAATAAGGAAGGTTTATCAATAGTGCTAAGGCCCTTGAGTAAGTCTATTAAGCGAGCGATAAGGTCAATTGTTCTCACCAAATGGAATGAAGATACCCAGCTTAGTATTACAAATACTAGTGGTGAAACCACTCAAGTTACGATAGAAAATGTAAAGGAGCAGATGAAGGGTGATTTGGGGGGCTGTATAGAAGTGGATGGCTCTGCAGGGATTGCATGTGATGTGTTGTTGCAATAATTGCGCATTTTATTAGTAAGTCAAGAGTTCTAGTTCGATGCTGCTATGGAGAATCCTGTTTTTTGGTGGGTTGATATATACGGCTATTTTCTTTTTTACCAGTGGTAGTGATTTAGTTATTGATGCTGACCTGAATGCTTTTTCTCCATCTGATGATGATACAGAGCTGCGGGACGCTTTGGGAGCTATCTCCAGCACCATGGGGAAACGTATTGTTTTGCTTTTGGCTAGTCGCGATTCTAGTCAGCTAGAGTTGGCATATGACTCGCTCGGTCACGGTTTGAAAAAAATAGATGGTCTTTCGCTTGTTGAAGTGGATGGTGACTTAATAGATGGCCTAACAGATACCTTAAAGCGATATAGATTTCACCTGCTTACAGCTGAGCAGTCTCAACTACTAGAGACGGATGATCACCGTTCTATAGTTAATACTGCTTATGAGCGGTTATTCCAGTTGGGTGGGTCGATAAATGCTTTACCTTTTTCTGAGGATCCCCTGGCATGGTTTACGGATTATTTGGATCAATTTCTGGTTGGTTTGGATGCGCAATCGGGGAAGGAGGAAAAGTTAGATTCTGAGCAGTTTGGGGATGGGTATTTTTATCGTGTTATGTTTGCCAACGTTTCTCATGGAGTGATGAACGTGGCAGCGCAGGATAGTTTGTCCACGGAGTTGAAAAGACTGGAAGTTCAATTAATGGTCGATTATCCGGTTGAGCTTTTTCGATCAGGCGTATTTTTCTTTGCTAGCGAAGCGGCTGCGAAGTCTAAACAAGATCTAAGTTTTATTGGTACCTATTCTTTAATTGGTTTGTTCTCTTTATTGATATATATCTTTCGGGCATTTTCGGCGTTGATATTACCTTTGATATCCATTGTGTCGGGCGTTAGCGTAGCTTTCGCGGTTACACATGCTTTGTTTGGTTCTGTGCATATACTGACTATTGTATTGGGGTCAAGCCTTATAGGTGTTGTGATCGATTATTCGCTTCATTATTTTTATCATATTGGGTCCGAAAGAGAAGTAACAAAAAATAGAAGCTTATATAAGGCGTTATTATTAAGCCTTGCAACATCGCTGATTGGTTATGCAGCGCTTGGCTTTTCGGGGCTTACAGTGCTAAATATGTTAGCTGTTTTTGCTTGTTGTGGATTGATCATGGCATGGCTAAGTGTAGTAAGTTTGGCTCCAATAATATTGCCTAGTAATATACGTGAAGACACGGTCTTATTGCCGAGATTGCTGCGTTTTATCGAAAAGCCTATTTCTATACTGCCGACGCGATTTATTGTGTTGGCTATGATAGGGTTGATTGGCGTTTGTACACTATATTTGACATACGGTAGTTCTCATAATGATGATCCGCGTCAATTATTTAGTCCTTCCTTAGCGTTAGCCTCTCAGGATAAATTGGTAAGTAGCGTAATCAATGATTATGAACCAGGTAATTATTTGCTTATAGAGGGTGATAGCTCAGATCAATTATATGAGCGTTTAAATTTGCTGAGATCGCGTATCGATAAAGGTCTTGGGGAGTCATTGGTTTCTATAATGAACTGGTTTCCTTCGGTGTCAGAGCAGGAGAGAAATTATACTTTGCAGGCGGAGCTATACAAGGAGGATGGGGTTGTAGAAAAACTCCTTGTGAAACTTTCCGCAGACGCGAGTATTAGCAATGACTTGCGATCAAGCTACGATCAAGCAAAAAAAGAAGTGTTGTCGCTTAAAGAGCTTATCGCAATCTTGCCCGAGCCACTAAACCAACTGTGGATGAAACACAACCATAAAGAATATGCATTTGTTTTAATTCCAAAGGGGACTGATATTGAGTTAATCAGCACTTCGAGTAAAAAAGTAGACGGTATTACATTCATTAGTGGTGCGTTAGCAGCAGAAAAAGTTTTATACGAGCAACGTGTTTCAGCGTCAAAGTTGCTATTGATGGCCTATACTTTAATAGGCATTATTCTAGTATTGCGTTTCCGAACTATAAATAGTGTATTTATGCTGTTTGTGCCGCTTACTGCAACCGCCTCAACTATCTTGATTTTGATATTGTCGGGCCAAGCTCTAAATTTGTTTCATACAATGGCATTATTTCTCGTTTTAGGTCTAGGTATGGACTACGTGATTTTTTGTAGAGAAATGTCGGCTTGTTCGCTAACCAAGCATGCTATTGTGCTTTCTGCACTTACTACGGTTTTTTCATTTGGTCTGTTGGCGTTAAGTGAGGTACCGGCTGCTCATGCTTTTGGGATAACCCTGTTACTCGGCAATATGTTAAATCTCATTTTTACGTTAACGTACGCACAATTTTTTAGAAAAAAAGAGGAGATGATTAATGTCGCAGGCTAGGAGGGTGTTGGTGACCGGTGCGAGCCGAGGGATTGGTAAGGCTACGGCTTTATACCTAGCCAAGCAAGGATTTGAGGTTACGGTACACTATAATCTTCAAGGTGAAGCCGCTAATCAAGTGGTTGAAGACATTCGCGATAGCGGTGGGAATGCGGATGTTCTATATTTCGATATAGCTAATCGTTTACAGACAGGAGAAACGTTAACCCAGGAAATAGAGAAAAATGGCGCCTACTATGGGGTGGTATGTAATGCTGGAATAGTGCGTGATAATGCTTTTCCAGCCTTGGAAGGTGCTGATTGGGATTGCGTAATGCGTACAAATCTAGACGGTTTTTATAATGTCCTACAGCCGATAATTATGCCTATGATTCGGTTGCGAAATGGAGGTCGGGTTATTTCCCTTGCTTCGGTAGCGGGCCTGATGGGAAATAGAGGTCAGGTAAATTACAGTGCTGCTAAAGCAGGAATAATTGGTGCAACTAAGGCTTTGGCAGTAGAATTAGCGAAAAGAAAAATTACTGTAAATTGTGTTGCTCCTGGTGTTATCGAAACGGATATGATAAAAAATGTCCGGGAAGAAGAAGCTAAAATAATGATTCCAATGCGGGAGTTTGGTAAGGTTGAGGATGTCGCTGCCGCTATAGGCTTTTTAATGTCTGATGAAGCTGGCTATATTACTCGCCAAGTGCTTAGCGTGAATGGCGGTATGTGCTGAGTTCTTATTTATGACGCTTTCTGTGTGAATTGTTATAAGGCCCAAGGTTTGGCTTTAGTGCTAGGATATTTAAGGAGATTAAAAATTTTATGAAAAAATTATTACTATTTTTGGTGATTGCCGTATTTTCTGTGAGCGCCCACGCTGAGCTTAATAAGCACGAACAGTATACGGTAGACTTAATAATGAGTGGGGACTTAGGATCTTTAAAATTAGCTGCAAAAAAAATGCATGCATCGGCAACCTCTAATTCGGAAGTATTAGACGTTGCCGCAGAAGTTTTGTTGGTAAATTATAGCAACCTTTATAAACCTCAAATTGATACCTTTGCATGGGTGCTTAAGGCAGTGGGCGTGTCCGGGAATAACCGTTATTACGATGCGATACAAGAAATTGCGGAAAACACTAAGAATAAAAAGATACGTCGATATGCAAAAAGTGCGTTAAAGAAATTAGGTTCTAGTGATGGTGCTGATCAGTATGAATTGGGCGACGTTGGTGTCGAGGTTCCTGAATATCTTTAATTTGAATTAGTCTAGGTGGGCTGGTACTTGCTACCGGCCCACTAATCGTAGCGACTAAAAAGTAATGATGTGTTAATGCCACCGAAGGCGAAATTATTGCTCATGATAATTGATGTGTCGATTTGCCTACAGTCTCCGATGATATAGTCTAAATTTGCACAACGACTATCGACACTTTCTAAGTTTAATGTTGGTGCGAACCAACCTTCATTCATCATCATAATGCTCGCCCAGGCTTCAAAGCTACCGCATGCGCCTAGCGTATGTCCGGTGTAGCTTTTTAGCGAACTGATCGCTATGTTGCTACCAAAAACTTCTTGCGTAGCTTCTGTTTCGATAATATCGCCTTGTTCCGTTGCAGTAGCATGTGCCGATATGTAGCCGACTTCATCACTGCTTTTTCCTGCGTTGTTTAAACAGGCTTCCATCACTTTTACGACTGTTTTTTTGCTAGGCCGTACGGCATGTCGCCCATCAGTATTGGTGGCGAAGCCAATAATCTCAGCAAATATTTTTGCACCACGGGCTTTTGCATGATCGAGAGATTCAAGAATTAATGTGCATGCGCCTTCGCCTAAAACCAATCCATCGCGCTCTTTATCAAATGGGCGCGGCGTATTTTTCGGTTGGTCATTATTGGTGCTGGCAGCATAGATTGTATCAAACACCGCGGCATGGGTCGGACATAGCTCTTCTGCGCCTCCGGTAATCATGATGTCTTGGACCCCGTCACGGATCGCTTCGTAAGCATACCCTATTGCTTGACTGCCGGCAGTGCATGCACTATTGGTTGTATATATCCGGCCCTGGGTGCCAAAAATAATACTAATATTAACGGCGGCGCTATGGCTCATCATGCGTAAGTAAGTTGTGCTATTGAGGCGATCCATAGATTTATCTTCGAGCATGCTAAAAAACTCGAGGGCGGCATCACTGCTGCCCGTGGCCGAACCATAAGCCACACCAGTTCGGCCATTACTTAGTCGATTTTCTTCTGATAGCAGTGCCTGTTTTAGCGCATTTTCGGTTGCGACGACAGCCATCTGGGCGACACGACCCATGCTTCGCTTTTGCTTGGCTTTATAATAACTGGGCAGTGAAAAATCGTTGACTGGCGCTGCGAGTCGAGTATTCATCTGTGGGTATTGATCCCAGTCATCCATAGTGCATACGGAATTTTTGGTGCTTTTTAGAGATGATGCAATTTGGCACCAGTCGTTGCCCAATGATGAAATGGCGCCGCCTCCTGTTATGACTACACGATGTTTGCTCATTAAATTGATGTCTAAATTTTTCTATTGTTAGTTAATCATTTTTCTAAATACAGATAGTGATGCTTTGGCAAGTATTGAATCACCGCTACATATTTCGCAATCGAAAGTGGCCAGCCCGTCTCCTACAATGGCTTTCTCTTGACACTGAATGTCTAATAGCATTCCGTGAGAGAAATAAGGAAGACTAGCATCATATCGCCTGGTTCCTAGGAGAAAACCGGTATGTGGTTGTGTATCCCCGTTTTCTAATTGATAGCCGGCTATTAATGAGGCGGTCTGTCCCATGTACTCTATACCTATCCAGCTTGGTACACCTTTGCTGGGATAAAAAAATGCTGAGTCTTCTTCAATATATACTTGAGAATGGGATTGTTGGCTGTTAACCGAAATAAATTTATTTATTAGTAGCATCGGTGGTCGGTGCGGTACTAAACTAAATAGGCGCTGATCAAATTTATTATCACTAGTAGTATTCATGACTAGGAAGAAGGGTTGTTAGGTTTGGTGTTTTGGGTTGCCCAGAAATCATAAAAATTGAACCATTGCAATGGCGCGCGTTGACATTGTCTTTCTAGCTCTATAGAAAATTTTTTAGCATATTTTGCTAGGTCTGAGTTACGTGATTCGCGAGTTAATGATATTTTATCTGAGAATGGTACGATATCTAGCATTATTTTTGACGTGTTATCGTCGGTGTAACGGTAGGCGAATATTAGGCTTACTGGACACCCTAAAGCGTGAGCCAAATAATATGGGCCAATGGGGAATAAAGCGTCTCGTCCAAGAAAACTAACTTTTGCAGTATGGTTGAGTCCTGTTACAGGAATTCGGTCTGCAGCGATAAATACCCACTCGCCTTGATCTACTTTTTCTCTCAGTTTTAGTACTGTAGATATATCGAATTCATCGACTTGAAAAATATTCAAACGTGAGTCTGGGTTAATTTGCTGCATCATACTGATAAAGTTAGTGGAGTGCCTATCATAGACGAGGATATTGATAGTTTTGTTGTGCTCGCTTTGTATAAAGCTGCGACAAAACTCTAAATTTCCGAAGTGTGCACCAATTAGTAATTGACCTTTATCAGAATTGATGAGGGTTTTTGCCGATAATGAGTTAGGTATTTCAAGTTCTTCCTTTGATATATTGTTGTTCCACGCAAGAACCTTGTCTAATATGGTCTCTGCGAAGCATTTAAAATGTTTATAGATATATTTTAATGTGATAGGTTGATTCCATGCGTTGGGAAAGTATTTACTATGCGTGAGAAGATAATTTCTAGAAGATTCCCTGGAATGAGGTCTGAGTACAATAAAGTACAGTACTATGGGGCCTAGTATTACAGAAAATGCTCTGCGACCAAAATATCGATAGAATAATAATAATAAACGCATTCCAAATAAGGTGCCCGCTTCTTGTAGGGATGACCAATGGGCATGTTTGTTAGCTAAAGTGGGTATGTCTGTCATCGGGAAAGAAAAATGGATATTAGTCGTTTGGCTGCTAGGGATGGTGAGCGTATAAGCATGCCTATAATAAGTCGACTATGTAGTTTAATAAGTAGCTTATTGTCACGCCAATATTTAAAATGTGAAATCCCATCTTTGGGATAGATGACCTTTGTCTCAATGAAGTGTAACGGTATATTTGACCATACTGCTTTGACTAGTACATCAGTATCAAAATCCATTCGTGCGCCTACTTTGTATTTGTCTAATAATTGTTCTATAGATTTAATTGGATAGACGCGAAATCCGCATAGCCCATCTTTGATTTGAAAGGATAATGTTTCAATGGCAACCCAAATATCTGTTACTTTGCGACCATATAAGCGTACCTTGGGAACGGACTTGTCGAAGACAGGTTTTCCCGAAACAATGGTAGTGGGATGGCATTTACTGTACGCGGTAAATTTATCGATATCATCGATGTTGTGCTGGCCATCTGCATCTATCTGTACGATATGTGTAAAACCTAATGTTTGTGCATAATAATTGGCACTAATTACTGCGGCTCCTTTACCTCGATTGTAGCCATGAGTGATGAGGTGCATGTCTGGATATTTGTCGACAGCATTTTTTAGTTCTTCTAGGTCTTTTGAATCGCTACCATCATCCACTATGATACAAGGATATGAGGTCTCAGCTAGTTTTTTGATCAGCTGTACTAGCGCTTGTGCGTGGTTGTAATGTGGAATGGCCAAGCAGTATTTCATTGTGTATGTTTGTCCAGTCCAAAAAAAATTATTCCACTGGACAAAGTTTGTCCATCGTCTAGATAGCTAAATAGAATCTTTTCCTGAGAGGCTTGTAGCTCTAGGCTTAATGAGGAACCCGGAATAATGGGCTTTTTAAATTTTAAGTTAGAGATTCTTTCGAAATCGCGATCAGGAAAAAATAATTTATGGCTTAAAGTGGCCGCCCAATGTGTTTGGACGACTCCTGGTAAAACTGGATTGTCAGGGAAATGTCCGTTAAACCAATGCAATGACATAGGGATAAAAAGAGACATCTTTGCAAAATTAGGATTTGTTTCAAATGATAAGAATTCTGGCCATAGATGGCCAGAATACTCTGTCTGCATATGTGAGAGATTATAAATGGCCATAGTCGTTTGGCGCAGATCAAGGGTGTAGCAACTAAACTGAATCTAAATGTTATTTTTTTTGAAGTAATGCTTGCGGAAAATTATTTCTAAGACGACAAAAGTACCAAATAGAATATATGATAGCAAGCCATTATATAGGGCCCACATTTGCATTGATAAGCAACAAGCAGAATATGTGGCGATGCCAGCGTTTAATATTAGAAGCAATACCCATGCTTTGGTGAGATTTCGTGCATAACGTTTTCGTAAGGGAGAGGGGTTGGTGTCGAATATTCGTGCAAACTTTTCAACCATTGATGTGTGACTAGTAAGGGAATGTGTGAATATAACTATGGCGCCCAGGCTGATTATTACTGGATAGTAGCGAAGGATGCTCATGCTATTCGTAAATAATATAATAAGGCAAAAAACTCCGATAAAAAATAATAAAGACCATTGGAGGGTGTCTCGATAATATTGCGCAAAAATAAATCTGAGTATGAAGATAAAAAGTAATACGATTACTAGTGTTGATGGAGCGTAGTGGTCAATTCCAAAATATACAGCGAACGGGTAAGCTGCTGTAGCGATTCCAAGTACGGCGAGAACTAATTGATTTAATATTCTTGTTTTAAAAAAAATCATTATTTGCGAATAAGGATGCTTTTTGTTTTATGTATCTTATTGGCTTATAAGTAACAGTTGGCTTTTTGCTTCGATGATATAGAATTTGGTGGTCGCTATCTGATTGAGGCTGTATTTACTGTGAACCAACCCCGAAGACTAACTATTCTATAGTCAAAGTAATCGAGTTATCTATGCTTAGGGGCATAGTAACTATTTTCGAAGAGTTGCTATCATCGTATTCGCTTAATGCTTGTAGAAGGGTAAGGGTGCGTGCCGCAGGATTGTATTCATAGCATCTTTGTAGTTGGGGAGATAATAAAATCTTAGGCCAATCAGCAGGTTTAGCGTTGACTTGAATACTCATATTGGGAGCGGAAGGTTTGCTAGCTGATGCGGGGGCGATGACCAGAGAAGCGGAAAAGCCATGTTCACACGGGAATAGCTCGCTTAGTACTGTGCTGCAAGGTGCATCATAAAACGTAATAAGTACCATGCGCTGTTCGGTACAGCATTGATTGATGGCTTCGAGTAAAGCAAGGGGAACAGATTCACTAAGGCCGGCTAAAGAAGAAGCAGTTTTTGTGCAGCCTGTACTGATGGTCCAATATCCTGCTGCTGCATTATGTACTGAGTTGTGAAACTTTGTCGGAGATAGGTGCTTTTGATTGTCGGCAAGCGTGCGGCACATATAGTCTGTCAATTGTGTGTCTCCGAGGCCGGATACAAATACGCTTGCAAGTTGTTTAGGATCAACATTTGCTGCTTGGGTTGCTTGCCAAGAAGATTCCACAGCGAGGCGCACGGATAATGGGGCTCTACGTCTCTCGTTTGCTGGGATGATGGTTGGTTTAGGGTTGTCGGCCGTAATTTCAGGCTGATTGCCAGGGTTATTCAATAATTCAATAAGTTGGGGAAAGTTTTTAAAGCCTGGCCCCCAAGTGCCTACGCCAAGTATTTTACAGTCGAGTCTGTTCATGTCTGTTGTGGCGCTTTGCCAAATACTAAGCAACAATTATTGCCGCCAAACCCAAAAGAGTTTGACATAACATGATGTAGGTTCTTCTTTATATTTTTTTTTACAATAGTGAAATCTAATTCAATATCTAAGGTATCTAAGTTGCTAGATGCAGGGGCTATATTTTGCTTCATGCTGTCGATAGCAATCAGTGCTTCGGTGATTCCTGATGCCCCCAAGGTGTGCCCTGTTAGGGCTTTGGTTGAAGAGCAGAGCGTATCTTTTGTAAACATATTGCTAATTAGTTTTCCTTCAATTGCATCGTTGGCTCGACTGGCCGTTCCATGCAAATTAATATAGTCGATATCATCATATGATAGTTGAGCGGAAGCTAACGCTTGCTCAATGGCTAACTTTGCCCCTAAGCCTTCGGGGTGCGGGTGCGACATGTGGTGGGCGTCTGAGCTTTCGCCATAGCCGAGTAAACAAATACCACTATCTCTGATACTTGGGTCAGGACGTGTTAGTAGCGCATATGCGCTGGCCTCTCCTAGATTAATACCATCTCGCTCCCGATCAAAAGGGCGGCATTTTTGACTAGAAAGCAGTTGTAGAGAATGGAAACCATATAATACGCTAAGGCAAAGGCTATCAACGCCTCCTACTAGCACAGCATCTGTTATGCCAGAACTAAGCCATCTAGAAGCAGTGGCAAAGACTTTTGCGGATGAAGAACACGCAGTGTTAACAGTGACGGCAGGCCCGCGTATGCCAGTATAATAGGCGATGAATTGGCTTGGTGCGCCGGGATGGTGGATCTCGGGTTGTTTGAAATGCTCGCTTAACTTGCCATCATTCAATTCTTGGTAAGCGTATTCTGTTCGGTCGATACTTGCCGTACTTGAGCCAATGGCGATACCAATGCGATGGGCGGAATATTTAGATATTAGTGACTTGATGTTCGGCATGATGCTGCCTTGTTCAAGACCGAGCGCAGCTAAAGCATTGTTACGGCTCTGCCATGCTCCTAATTCGATATCTTCAATTTGTTGGACTTGGCCAACGTAGGTGTCAATATCACAGTTCGGAAATTTATTATAACGAAGCCCACTGCTTTGTTGTTTTATCGCTGTACGTAAAGCGGCCACATTAATTCCCGCCGCAGTTGTCGATTGATAATCGACTATTCGAATATCCATTAAGCTTATATTGTCACTAATATTGATCTATCAGTGATTATACGCGTAGGCGGTGTTTACGTGGCCAAAAAGATTTGGATTGACGGTTAGAGATCGCTAGCAGAAATAGTGGTAAATGATTAGTTCGCTGCCGCTTGCGCTTCTAGATAGCCAGATTCGATGATATTACCAT
>CAYUVE010000006.1:0-31729 GCA_964447985.1 uncultured Thiotrichales bacterium | reverse complement strand
CGATTTTCTCGGCCCACCAACGTAGCGCGGATAATCTATTCTTGATCGTGCCTACCGATAACTCTCTTTCTAAATAATTCGCCGCTAATGCTTCAATATGCTTAGGTTTCAGTGACTTTACTTCCATACGCCGGAAACCTAAATCAAATAGATCATTAGCAATCATTTGCAGCATCTTTTCTCTGTCATGCTGAGTAGTATGACTACCGTCTCTATTACGATTGACCAGTTGTTTTAGCTGGAAATTTAGCTTTCTCATACCACAACCTCATTAACTTAAAATGAGGTATCAGTATTAATAAGCTAAATATGTTTAACCGTATTTAAAGCTACTTAGGCTCAAGAAATTTTTAGGGGCTTTCAAGTCTGAATGTAGAGAACGTTGCGTTTAAGTCAGATTGCATTTTCTATATGGCGTACAAACAACTGTTCTAAACGTATACTCAATAATATTGCTCAGAAAGCAGCATACCTCCATTCGAAAGGAATGTTCTGAACAGTCACATATGCCATATATAACGGTGTTGAAATTATCGGTCAGTGTTTATGACTGCTCTAACGCCGTAGCGACTAGAGAAGGGATCAACTGATCACCTATCGTCGTGGGACACCACTCCCTCAATCTGAGAATTGGTTTAACCAATAACCTTAACCCTCTGTTGGATACCAGGCTATTCCGTTTAAACACGTTCGTTCAGATCATTATCTTTCTCACAACTCTCCTATTCTGATGATAAAACCCATGCTATAGCATGCCCATTTTACTTACGACTGAGTGTGCAGCCGCCACACTTTATACAATACACATAATCGCTACTCCTCTTTAATCAATGAATCTTCCATACCTTGTATGGACCGTTTTGCTATTGAGTCTGCAATAGCCACAGGATCAAACTTAATTATGACTTACGCTCAATTTTTTACACCTAAAACCCGTTCGTCACTCTAGGAAATTATCGCTAGACCGCGTCCTATATACATCTCCCCCAGCGTCACTGCACAATGCAGTGACGCTGGGGGAGATGCTTCATGCTAGACTCGAAAGACATTCGGTTGTATTTGCCAGAACAAATAGCACATTTTTGCTACATTTCACACAGATGCCGCCTGCTTTAAGCAGAGCGCTAATCTCTCGTCGGGAGAGCGATTTTTTACAGTTTTGATTATTTAAACAATGATCAATCAGTATAGGCAACGTTGGCTGCAGAAGCTCAACATGATAACGATGTAACAAAGACCACTCCGCCTGGTAGCCAACAACAGTATCCTTGATCAATTCTGTTCTTTTAACTTCGGGCATATGCTGCTCAGCATGTTCCCAGAATAGCTTATGCCTTTCACGACATTGGCGAGTTAATTTCTGATAGTCATCGTTAAAGTGCTCAAGCTTATTGATTAACTCTTCTGGAATATCATCTGTTGGTGACGCTTTATAAGTATTAATAAGTCGATCAATATGACAGTTGATCAGCTTACCGTACGTCTCTACAGTAAGAATAGGTGTTGTCATGTCATGATGTAATTGCGCAGCAAGTCTAAAACTTAGCATAGCGTTACTATCGTGCTCTATTATCGATCCACTAATAGGCTGATCATCCACGCTTCCCCTAGTTAAAGCATGTAATAGTGTGTTGACTATCGCTTTTTTATCAATAGGTTTATTAATAAACCCAACGCCTCCGGCATCAATAAACTTCTGGCGCATTAACACATCGGGCTCTGCTGTATACGCTAAAACCGGGATTGTCTTATACCGCGTTTTAGCAAATAATTTTTCTGAGCGAATAGCTCGACACAAATCAACACCGTTAAGATCTGGCATATTCAAATCAGTAATAATGCCGTCTATAGCGAAGTTCTCGTCATTTAATAAAGATAATAAGTGATCACAACTTTCAAGCTTAATAACTTTTACACCAATCGATGCCAAACAATCGCTAATAATTTCTCGATTAATTTCATCATCATCGACAACAACAAATACTTTATCATTGAGTATTACCGCATTATTTCTTTCTAATACAGTCTCATCTGATTGTTTAGTGAATGCTCCAGTCTGGATCGGAAACTCCAGTATAAAATCCGTGCACTCACCCAAGAGTGACTCACAATGGATACTCCCGCCAAATAGATGCATTGTACGGTAGCAGAATGGTAAACCTAGGCCAGTTCCTTTAGCTTTTCCAGATGTATAAAAATTCTCAAATAAGTAAGGAATATCTTTTTTTGCTATACCCGGCCCATTATCATGGATAATCACTAAACCATATCCAGACTTTCGTTCAGTTTTTATGGTAGTAGTAAGGTTGGGGTATTCCGAGAGATAATAAAGTGCATTTTGGAAAAGATTAAATAATACCAGGCTAAATTTAGCTTCATCTGCTCTTATATGGTAATCGTCACCATCTAGCAACCTGATCCGTTTTTTGAATTCTTCATGCTGATAACCATAATCACGAATGGCTATTTTTATCGCATCTCTTACTGAAAATACTCGCAATCTATGACTATCACTAACGGGATTGACAACCTCATCTAGCAATGAGTCCACCACGATTTTGCCTTTTTCTACTGCGCGCTGCCCAACTTCGGTGAACTGATGAATGGCACCAATCACATTCTTAGATCTACTTTCACTACCCTCAATGGGTTCAAGGTTTGGTAAAGACTCTCTTATTTTACGCAAGCTAAAATCGAGCTGTCCCAGTGGGTTTTTAATTTCATGTGCGAGACTTCCTGCAAGTGCATCCTTGTTACGCAAAAGCTGGTTTACATTCTCGTAATTACGCAGGTAAGACGTTATACGCGCTCTAAGGCTAGCAGCGGTAAGTTGAGACTTATCTAGATAATCATTGATAGCATGATGATGTAGCACTTCATTTTCTGGCGCAACACCAGGTTGCCCTGTGCGTAAGATAATTTGTACTGCTCGATTATTTTCTTCCTCGCGGATATATCTAACAAAATCAAGACCCGAATGCTCGGTTTCCATCACACAGTCCAGCAAAATAATAGCTGCATTGGGGAAACGTTTATAGAGTGCTTTACCGTCTTTCGCGGAATGTGCGCATTCCACTTGAATACGCCGATCCGCATAGCGGAAGTTTTTTAATATATTATGCGTAACTTTTAACAGCGGATGGTTATCATCGATAACTAATACAACCCATGCCGGGTCATCATTTGATAAGTCATGTGACCGGGCTTTAGTCACTTTAAGTATATGGGTATGACTTTCCATGTTGTACTTATCCTTCTCTCTGTTCCTTTATTACTTTTATTGGTAAGGTCATAATAAATTCTGCGCCGCTTCCTGCGGTTGACCTAGCCTGTATCTCGCCACCTAGCTTTTGTGTGACGGCATTATAAACAATTGACATACCAAGACCTGTGCCTCGATGACCTCTACCGCCCTTATCAATATCATTGCCAGCAGTCGTAAAAAATGGCTCAAAGACATGTGACAACACTTCCGGACTCATACCAGAACCATCATCTTGATAACGGATGAGCAAGCTATCAGGGGCCAGCAAATTGATATGTATATCGATATTAATCGCTTGGTCGCGTAAATCTTTCCCCTCATACCCATGATTGATGGTATTCGTAAACAAATTCAAGAATATTTGCGTGTACTCTCCAGGATAGCTTTCAATAATTAATTGCTCAGTGCCGTGCAACTTAATATTCAATCCTTTAAGTGTTAAATTAATATGCTTAAGATGTCCATTCAGCGATACCGCAATAATGTTTTCCTTAATATAAGCAATCAGATCAAAACGACGTTTTTCATGGATCGACTGATCAACGGCTGTTTCTTTAAACGTATTAATGAGTTTAGCAGTACGCTGTAACTCATTTCTTGCCGGTTCTAAGCTACTCAACGCATCATTCGCAGGGTTAAGTAACTGATCTATGCTTACCTCGCCTTCTTTAACCACACCGAGTATTTTACTGATTTCTTCTTCTGCATGTGTGACTGCTGTCAATGCGGTACCAACAGGGGTTTTAATCTCATGTGCGACACCTGCGACGACCATATTCATCGAGGATAATCGTGCATCTTGCACATGTTTTAAATTCGTTTCTTCCCGCTTGTATGCCTGCCAATAACCCGATGACGATAATACGGTAGTAAAAACAAGACAAGTACAGAAATAGTAAAGCCCAGTAATAAATTCATCTGTTGGAACATCGTGTGGAAAGAAATAAAATCGTAGCGCAGCAACGATGATTACAGCGATACCCGGTAACACCGTATTCCAAAATCGCCACAACATCACAATTGCAGCCCCCCAAAAGATGGTGCTAAATCCAATCAAGTATTTGACAAAATTATCTGTCCATAACACCATAATTCCGATGTCTATAATCAGCATCAGATAATGCGCCATGGCCCAACGCTTATGATGTTTACGGAAGAAGGGGCGATGAAAGTTATATGCTATTGTCAGGGTAATCGGTGTATAAATTGCTCTTAGCAGGAGATAAAACCACAGATTTTCATAATCCATGTAGAAGTCGAATAAACCCCATACGGCCACAAGAATCCCTGTGGTAACCATATACATGCGGGTACGTTTCCAGATTTGTTCATCCAATGAGGCAAGAACTTCCTTGTCCTCGCGAAAAAACAGCATTTTCCAAAACTGGCTAGTCTTACTCATGGTCCTTAGCGTACTAGCAATCTGTCTGATGTCCATCAGCCACTTCCCTGTGTCTTAATAATCTCCTCTCTTTCCTTACCTACTGTTTGGTACATCTTGCTAGCATATTGACTCCTTCTGCTTCAAAATCAACGTTTACTTCGCAACCTGCGAAATCGCTTTGTGCAAAGAGGCGTTTCATATCGTCTTCAGTACGATAAATGAGTTCCCAATCGAGCAAATAATCGAGAAAAATCCGGGAATCGCAAGCAGTATGAAAATTACCCACCACCGCAGTCCCACCAGCTTTGAGCATGGCATATATCGAGTTAAGTATCTTGATCACGAGCTTATCGGAAAAATAATCAATCAGTCCCATAGTGTAAACAATATCTTGCTCCTGCAAATGCTTAGGTAACGAGCCAAGTCTCAGCACATTGCGCGCTTCGGTAGAAAAATAATTATTTAATCGCCGCTTAGCAATCCCGTCATCTACGCTTGCGCATGCTCTTTTATCTATATCAATACCAACGGCTTTTAGCAGTTTAGCATTGTCTTTTCCCAAGGTGTCATAGACGGCAAACAGTTCCTTCGCCGGCCCACTCGCAATACTCGCCACTCTTATCTGCCTATCACTATTCTTGCTAATAGTTTGTGTAATAATATTTTGTATATACAACTTCCTATTTTTAACAGCCTTACAAGCTGGCTCCTCAAAAAAACAGTAATTGACTAGGTCACCTAATGTTCGACGCTCCGCATCGCCATTCTGATAAATCTGATTAATCGTATGGTGATCGCCCGCGATATTCTGTGGTTTTTCGAGGCTTCGACTTGGCCAGGTGCCCAGCATACAAAACGCGACAAATTCTTCGTGTAGCCAGTTACCTATTACCTTTTTTTGTCGTTCATCAAACCGCGTGGTGTGGTAAAGCATTCGATTGACATACGAAATAGTATGTCGAAACGCCTGCTGAATATGATGACGTGTCGTATCGTCTATAGCATCACCTTTTCTGAGTGTTCTTGCGGCTTCCGCAAACGATTGCTTAAAGCGAATCATAGGGGTGACACGATGAATTTCATCAATAACACCTTGTAGAAAGAAGGTATCTTGATCCAGGCTAAAAATCTCCCCATAAGATGTTTGTGTCTCTGTCTCATTAATCGCTACTTGCATATTCATGTTGTTAATCCTCTCCATGTTGAAATAATGTCAATAAAAAAATCTCCTATCGACATGCTGAATAGGATAATGCGATCACAGGGGAAGGCTACATTTCTCGCTACGATAGGCCACTTTTTAGCTTGTTTAAGATCCAACAAGCCATTGAATATTATAGCTAAGTGCTATATTGTATGAGCTTAAAGGAAATGGAGAACGAGGATGTTGAAAACGCAAAAATTAAACAAACTCAATACATTTTATCACCCAACAACGGTAGTCGCGGTAGACGATGAAGGTTATTTTTTAGATAACCTGAAAATTCGATTTTCGCAGCATATTTCTTATGCGCCCTTTAAACATTCGTTAGCAGCGTTATCTTTTGTCAATAGCGCAAGTAATGACGCCGATTTCTCGCCTAAATCAAAAAATTATGGTGTGTTAGATATTATTCAAAATAGACACCGTTTCCAGGCTCCCACTGTAGTCGTTGTTGACTACGCTATGCCAGATATCAATGGTTTAGAGTTTTGTCGCCAGTTAAGTAACCCACATATCAAAAAAATCATGCTCACAGGCGTGGCAAATCACAAACTAGGCAAGCAAGCCATCAGTGATGGAGTGATTGATAATTTTGTACGTAAAGACGACCAACATTGTTGGGAAAAGGTCAATGATTATATCTACGACGCCCAATACCAATATTGCTTAGAACAATCTCAGATCACGAGTTCAGTAAACGCCTTTTCTTATCCCTTTATGCGGGATCAATCATTTATTTTTTACTTTTTTGAACTCATCAGTAAATATGACATTGCAGAATATTATTTAGAAAACAATCAAACAGAAATTACAGAATATAGCCCCTGTTCGTTTTTGCTCATTGATTTAATGGGCAAAACTTATCGGTTCTCTATTTTTACCGAAAAAAACATTGATCATCTTATTCAATACTGTACTAACCAACATGCACCATTAGACATTATTGAATTACTCGCTTCTAAAAAGAAACTGCTACATGTGATCAAACCTGATGGCAACGTTTGTCAGTCTGTCGTTGATTGGTACAACTTATTGGCAGACCCTATAGTCATCAGAGCCAGAAACACCTACTATTGCACGCTGTCAGAAATTTCGCCAAGCACTATGGCAAGTAATATCGACATATTTTCATATGACGACCACCTCGTTAATCATGACAAACTTATGATTAGAAAAAAAGATATTTGATAAGGCTACTTATTTTTATAAATAAATATTACATCTTCAATACGTTCCGCCTCACAAGAACCTAAAAATACTGTGGTTTGCGGTGAAGGCGGGTTATCACCTACTCTGCATAGATGAAGTTGTTCAGATATCAATGGGGCGTCACCAAAAACGTTGAGATATAAAACAATATTATCACCTTGTTTATCGATGCTCATTAGCTTATAACCTTGATTAACACTAATCAGGCCATCATCAGGAACAATGCAAGAAACTATTTTTGACTTAGCTACAACTATAGGCGTTTCATCGTCAACTTCTGCAAATAAACGAAATTCTTTATTGGACACTTCACAGGTAAGTATTTTATGTTTTTGATTGATTTTAATATTGCCATCAGGCTGGCGAAAAAACACCTTGATATGTATTCCCATGCTATTTACTAAAATATAATGGTAGCTAGTTATTAATCTTAGCGATCTACATGTAATGTGTCCAATTCGCGTTTGCAACATCCTAATAACTTAAAGACATATCAAAATACTAAGTAGCAACCATATTATGCATAGCCATATTGCGGAAAAATAATAAATAGCAGCCCTTCTTCATTCAGGATAGACCTTCAACTTAAGCTGGCAATACATGTCATTCTCATACACGAGAAAAGTTATGCTCAGCTACACCTAACTAGCCCAACAGTTTCTCTTTAACCCTTCATCACACCAGTGAGTTTTAGCCGATCGTTGTTATGGATCACACTGCCAAAAATAACAAGGCAACCTTAACAGGCACTTGAACCTAAAAGGCCCAAGTGACCTTGCAATTTTTGGCAGCATGATCGCCATGATTTAACGGCTAACGAAACTCACTGATGCGATGACAACATTTAAAAGAAGGAAAACTATGACTAATTACCATCTCAACGTCATTAAAAACGGCTTCAAAATCTTCCAATACGATGGAGTTCCTCGAAGGAAGAAATTATGGCGCCCATATCTAATGTTGTTTATTTACGGACCACCTTGAAATTTTTCTGCTGGGCAATTCTATTTTCATTAGCCATAACATATGGCATGAAAAAAGATGATGTTCCCTCTTTGCAATCAAACTTAAAACCGTGCCAAAATAAACCAGACGCACACCCATTTCTAGTTTCCCTCGTGCGTTTATTGGCGCAGTCTGCCGCAGAAAAGGATTTTCACAGTTGTCAGCATAAGCACTCTACTAACAAGGATTAATAGTCATGACCTTACGTATCGCCATTTACGCACGCTATAGTTCTGACGAACTGCAAGACGAAACTTCAATTGAAGACCAAATTCGCTTATGCAAGGCAAGCAACCTTCCCTCAGATGCAAAATTCGTCAAATGCTACACGGATGCAGGAATATCAGGCGCATCAATTTTACTGAGACCTGGTGTTCAGTCTTTGATACAAGACGCAATGAATAATGAGTTTGATATGCTACTTTGTGAAGCACTAGACCGTGTATCTCGCGACCAGGAGGATATTGCCGGTATTTATAAGCGATTGGAATTTGCTGGTATCAAGTTTATTACGCTGACCGAGGGTGAAATAACACCCTTACATATTGGCATGAAAGGCACCATGAATGCCTTGTTTTTGAAAGATTTGGCATTTAAAACACACCGGGGTTTGCAGGGGCGCGTGGTTAATGGCAAATCAGGAGGCGGCATCGCCTATGGCTACCGCGTGGTGCAGCAAGTTGATTCTAACGGTGAGGCCGTCAAAGGTGATCGCGAAATTAATGAGGAACAAGCCGAAATTATTCGCCGTATCTTTCGTGAATACGCATACGAGAATAAATCCCCTAGAGCCATAGCCGCTCGGCTCAATCAAGAGCGTATACCCAGCCCTTCAAACAAACGCTGGGGAGCCAGTACAATATATGGTAATCGCCGACGTGGCACAGGAATCATTAATAATGAGCTATATATCGGTCAGCTGATTTGGAACAGACAAAAATTTATTAAGAACCCAGAAACTGGCCGTCGTGTAACACGATTAAACCCTGAAACTAAGTGGATTAAAACGGAATTACCCCATTTACGCATTGTCCCCCAAGAGCTTTGGGATGCGGTGAAGTCTCGTCAAAAAGAACTTAACAAACGTACTGGCAATTTCGGTGTTAAAAAACGCCCTCAGTATTTATTGTCAGGCTTATTAAAATGCGGGGTTTGTGGCGGTGGCTTTACTAAGGTCAATGGTGAACGCTATGGCTGTGCGTCTGTTCGAAATAAAGGGATCAGCGTTTGCGATAATAAGCTCACTATCCAACACAGTACATTGGAAGGAAAAGTATTAGGTGCACTCCAAACCCAGCTTATGCGAAGTGAGTTGGTAAAAGTCTTCTGTGAGGAATATACCAGACATATAAGTGCCCTACGGGCCACGCAGAACAAAGAATTGAGGCATCTAAAAGCTGAGAAAGAACAGCTGATTAAAGACAAGGAAAGCATTATACAAGCGATTAAAGACGGTATACCTGCTGCGATGGTGAAAGATGATCTAGAAAAAATCGTAAACCGGCAAGAAGAAGTGAATTTACTCATTGACGCTGCTGGAGTTGACTCGAAACCCTCTATTCACCCCACTATGGCGCGGCGTTATCAGCTGGAGGTGAAAGCACTTTGTGACGCGCTGCAATCTGAACCCACCGGGAAGCAAGTAAGGGAGCTTTTACGCGGCTTAATCGAAAAGCTGGTCTTGACTCCTAAAGCAGACGGAAAAACCTTGCAGGTAGACTTACATGGCGATCTAGCTGGTATTCTCAAAATTGCTTCAGGTGGCCACGAAACAGCTAAAGATAGATTACCTGGAAATAACGGTATTCTTAACAAACCGTCTGTACCGATGGTAGCGGGGGTAGGATTTGAACCTACGACCTTCGGGTTATGAGCCCGACGAGCTACCAAGCTGCTCCACCCCGCAACTAAGCGGCGAATTATAGTTGAAAATGCCACATCTAATCAAGGTGTTATTGCATTTTCATCAGTGACTGCTGTAGCAAATGCCACAGCATAGTGACGTTCATCAGATAGGCTAAGATGAATAGTAGAGACTCGGTTTTCGCTAGCAAAGTTCTTGGCTGCCCCAGCCAACTTAACAATGGGCTTACCGGAATCATCATTAGCAACAGTAATCTGGTCTAGCGCGATACCGTGCCTGAAACCAGTACCTAATGCTTTAGCCACAGCTTCCTTTGCGGCAAACCGCTTGGCTAAAAAACGAGAAGGTTGAGCGAACTCGCGAAATTGAGCTAATTCTGCTTCACCGAGTAGCCTTTGCGCAAAACGCTCTCCGAAACGTGTCAAAGCGCTTTCAATGCGTTGAATTTCGACGATGTCGGTACCGATACCGAATATCATGGGTACGAACTACCGCGTCGCTTCCAGCATCAGTGCTTTCATCTCACGTACCGCTGCCTTAAAACCGGTGAATAAGGCACGGGCAACAATAGAATGACCAATATTAAGCTCGTTAACGCCGGGCAATGCCGCAACCGGCTTAACATTATGGTAATCGAGTCCATGTCCAGCATTGACCACTAAACCCAACTCCTGGCCATAACGCACCGCTTCCGAGATTTTTAAAAACTCTCTTTCTGTTTCACCTGATGTTTTGGCATCAGCGTAACGTCCGGTATGGATTTCGACTACTGGCGCACTGGCTGCCACGGCGGCTTCTATTTGTGTTTTATCCGGATCGATAAAGAGTGATACTTCAACATCCGAGGCAGCTAATGCTGCGCAGGCATCTCGAACACGGCCCAGGTGAGAAAGCACATCTAAGCCGCCTTCTGTCGTTAACTCTTCCCGCCGCTCTGGCACCAAGCAACAATGCTGCGGTTTCACCCGCGACGCGATAGCAATCATATCGTCGGTAACCGCCATTTCTAAATTCATGCGGGTTTGCAGAATATCTTTTAGCAAACGAACATCTCTATCCTGGATATGCCGCCGGTCTTCACGCAAATGCAAAGTAATACCGTCTGCTCCGGCCTCTTCCGCTTCAATTGCCGCTTGAACTGGGTCTGGATAACGCCCTAATCGTGCTTGGCGTATGGTTGCGATGTGATCAATATTTACACCAAGCAATAACTCTCTTGGCATTGTATTAGTTGTCATTTTGTATCTCTTGTTCGATAGCCATCGATTTTTCAGAACGAAAGCTTTGAAACAAACGCCGACTGCGCAAAGGTTTATCGCCTAAATGATACACCAATGTCTTTCGTAGTAGTTTTTTTGCATAGCGTAGCTGGTCTTTATTTAGACTTAATCCTTGCGCTAAAGCTTGCAAAGTCTCTCCACTCACTGCCACTTCCATATTAGACACTGCTACGGAATCATCATCTACCTGTACCGGGCCTCTCGCGGGATGATACAGATAATATTCCTCGGTATTAATCGCCTCACCACTTTCGACATCATGGTCTAATATCAAGCCGTAGCCTAATTCACTTAACAGATCTATTTCAAAAAAACGCAAAGCCTGCTCATGCTCTGAAGCGATATTATTTGCTGCACTGCCAGCTAAGCTTATGAGCAAACGCTGATAAGATGAATATACTTCACTATGACTATCACCCTTGCCTAAGGATCGCATCAATAACTCATTCACATATAAACCAACGACAAGGCGTTGACCAAGCAAGGCATGTGGTAAACCCGCTTCTTCTGCCGAAGATAAAGTAAACATCTCACCTCGCCCCGACCAGGACACTAAAAGAGGTTGAAACGGTTGCAAGATACCGCGATAGCGACATTTAGCCGACTTAACACCTCGTGCAACAACCGTTACACGACCTTGTGTTTCAGTAAATAGTTCTACAATGGCGCTGGTATCTCGGTAAGCACGCGAGTGCAAAACAAAAGCCGGAACGTCAGAAACACTATTGATCGCCATAACCTAAACTTTGCAATGCGCGGACGTTATCACTCCATCCTCGCTTTACTTTCACCCAAAGCTTTAGATAAATTTTACAGCCAAATAAGCTCTCCATATCACGTCTTGCCGCTTGGCCAACTTCTTTTAGTACATTGCCACGCTGACCAACAACAATCGCCTTTTGTCCATCACGTTCTACCCAAATTAAAGCATGGATATGTGTCGTGCCGTTCTCTTCACGAAAGTCTTCGATTTCAACGGTTAAGGCATAAGGAATTTCCTTACCGACGCGTCGCATTATTTTTTCTCTGACTATTTCTGCCGCTAAAAAACGCGAACTACGATCAGTAAGTTGGTCATCTGGAAAAAGTGGTGGACTTTCGGGCAAGTAATCACATACGGCTTTTTCAAAACTATCTATATTGGTATTTTTCTTTGCTGATAAGGGAACCACTTCTGCAAAGTCTCGCTTATCAGATAAGGCCTCGATTTCCGGCAGTAATTTTTCCTTATCCGACAACTCATCAATTTTGTTGATAACCAATATTACTGGCGTTTTGATTGATTTCAGGCTTTTTAGTATCAGCGACTCATCATCTGTCCAAACTCCGGGGTTAACCAACCAGGCAATAACGTCAACATCGCTAAGCGTGCTCAACGCTGTCTGATTCATGTAGCGATTCATCGCGCGTGTCGCCTTAGTATGTAAGCCCGGCGTATCGACATAGAGAATTTGCACCTCATCCATTGTCTTAACACCCGTAATCGAATGTCGTGTCGTTTGAGGTTTACGTGACGTGATACTGATCTTCTGGCCGATAATGTGATTCATTAAGGTCGACTTACCGACATTGGGTCGACCTATAATTGCCACATAACCGCAACGAAAACTCATAGAACCCTACTCTTACCCAGAATCAAGCGTAAACGAGATTTTGTTAAGACTTATCAACGCCTAAGCGAACCATCATTGATGCAGCCGCCTTTTGCTCCGCCTTTCTTCTTGAGGCGCCTTCGCCTTGAGTAATTTCTTCAGGCAATGACTTTATCCGACACTCACTGCTAAACACCTGATTATGACCTTCTCCGACAATACTCAGTACATTATAGCTGGGCAATGACAAACTACGAGACTGACAATACTCTTGCAAACGTGTTTTTGGGTCTTTTAAAGCGTCTTCCAAGGTCAGTTCTTCGTACTCAGAAGCATATAGATGGCGTATAAAACGCTGGCTGGCGTCAAAGCCGCTATCAAGATAAATGGCACCAATTAAAGCTTCAATGGCTCCGGCGAGTATCGAAGCTCGGCGATGACCGCCGCTTTTCATCTCACCAGAACCTAAAATGAGGTGATCAGCAAGATTTACATCGCGCGCCAATTTAGCCAAGGTGTCGCCCCTAACCAAGCTAGCACGCATGCGGCTTAGCTCACCCTCGTCAGCTTCAGGAAAACGCTGATAAAGATCCTCAGCAACCACTAAATCAAGCACAGCATCACCGAGAAATTCTAAGCGCTCATTATTATAATTGCTGGCGCTACGGTGCGTGAGAGCCAGCACAAACAGAGACTCATCGACAATACTATAATCAAGTATTGCCTCGACAGACTTCATATCACTATTCAACGCGGCGAAATTTCGATTTCTTTATTAAAGCTGGCAACGGCGTCTACATTACCCATAATGGCAACGCGATCTTCGTAGTCGAGCGTTACGGTAAAACCTGTTTTGGTCTTTTTGATATCGAAGTCATCAAGTTTGACTCGGTTAACATTATCAATCTGCATGGTCTTACTGAGACGATTAACGATTTCACTTTTGCTATTTAACTGCTCTTTAGCTATCCGATTCATAATCGAAGATACACTAAAATATTCATAATAAACCGGGTATAGACGTAAAGTGACCGTAGCAAAAAAGGCAATTAAAGCTAAAATAACCAGCAAGCCCCAGAAACTAACTCCTAACTGTTTATTTCTTGTCTGCATAATGCCTCCGCTTTTTATTCTATCGAACTACCTATACGCCCGAAAGAAGAGAAGTTCATCCAAATAAAAAATGCCCTACCAACTAGGTTTTCGTCCGGCACGAAACCCCAAAAGCGACTATCGTTACTGTGATCACGATTATCACCCATAACAAAATACTCTCCATCAGGCACGGTAAAGACCCCTGAACCGTCGTTAAGGCGTCCACGCGAATCAATCAATATTTGGTGCTCTGAATCACCTAAGGATTCACCAAAAATCAAGCTACCTTTACCCTCATTTTTCCAGCCTGGGAAACTCCCTAGATCTTCTAGGTCAACCTTTTCACCGTTAATAAATAATTGTTTCTTTTCGTAGCGAATTTTATCGCCTGGTAAGCCTATCACACGCTTAATATAGTCAACACTTGGGTTCTTCGGAAAACGAAACACCACTACATCACCACGCTCAGGAGCACCCAGGTCAACCACCTTCTTATTTATTACTGGGATACGGATACCATAGTCGAATTTATTGACCAGTATAAAGTCACCATCGACTAAGGTTGGCATCATTGAGCCCGAAGGAATGCGAAATGGTTCAAAAATAAAGGAACGAACGATAAAAACCACCAAGATTACGCCGAAAATCGACCTAGCATAATCGACGATAACCGGTTCTTTTAGCGATTTTTCTTCTTCTTCTGTTGGCTCTCTGTCGGCGCTAGCGATCTCTTGATAGAGCGCCCAACGGCGTCGCGCACCTCCTGCCAAGTCAATCACCCATATCAGCCCCGTCACCAATAGCACCGAAAGCATTATGGCCGCAAAGTCAAAATCCATTATTTTTTCCCTACCTGTAATACGGCAAGAAATGCTTCTTGTGGAATATCCACCGAGCCTACCTGCTTCATACGCTTTTTACCTTCTTTTTGTTTTTCCAATAGTTTTCGCTTACGCGTAATATCCCCACCGTAACACTTAGCCGTCACGTTCTTACGCAATGCCTTAACAGTTTCACGGGCAATAACATGATTACCAATGGTCGCTTGAATAGCAACTTCAAACATTTGCCGTGGAATAAGCTCTTTCATTTTCTCAGCCAATTGTCGGCCGCGCGGATAGGATTGGTCTCGATGAACAATTGTTGATAAGGCATCTACTTTTTCACCATTGATCAATATATCTACTTTAACTAAATCAGCCGGCTCAAAGCGGACAAAACTATAGTCAAGCGAGGCATAACCACGACTGACCGACTTCAAACGATCAAAGAAGTCTAAAACAACTTCATTCATCGGCATTTCATAACTTATAGCCACTTGATGACCGAGATACTCTAAGCGCTTTTGTACACCGCGCTTTTCAACGCAGAGTGTAATCACGGCCCCGAGATGAGTCTGTGGCACCAAAATATTAGCCAATATAATCGGCTCAGCCAGCGTAGCAATTTCATTAACCGGTGGTAATAAGGCTGGGTTGTCTACTTTGACTACGGCATCATCGGTTTTAGTCACCTCATATATCACTGTCGGAGCCGTGGTTATAAGCTCAAGCTTATACTCTCGCTCTAATCGCTCTTGAACGATTTCCATATGCAGCATACCTAGAAAGCCACAGCGGAAACCAAACCCAAGCGCTTGTGAGGTTTCAGGCTCATAAAATAGTGCTGTATCGTTAATACGTAGCTTGGCTAAAGCCTCTCTTAGGTCTTCATAATTATCCGAACTGATCGGAAACAAACCGGCAAACACCTGTGGTTGTACGGTTTGAAAACCCGGTAACGGCTCATTAGCAGGTTGACTGACATCAGTTAATGTATCCCCAACCGGCGCACCATCAACTTCCTTTATACCAGCAATGACAAAGCCCACTTCACCAGTATTCAAGACATCGCGTTGGACAGCCTTTGGCGTGTATATACCGACATTGTCAGCAATATAGTCGCGCCCTGTAGACATCACTTTAATGCGCTGGCGTTTTTGTAAACTGCCGTTGACAATCCGCACCAGCGATACCACACCGAGATAATTATCAAACCACGAGTCAATAATCAAAGCCTGTAATGGTGCTTCAGCGTCGCCGCTTGGTGGTGGAATACGCTGAACCAATTGGTTTAGCAGCTCTTTGACGCCTAAACCCGTTTTGGCACTGACACTTAAGGCGTCATTAGCTGCAATACCCACGATTTCTTCGATTTCATTAATTACCCGCTCGGGTTCAGCGGAAGGCAAATCGATTTTGTTCAGAACCGGAATCACTTCGAGACCAAGATCAACCGCGGTATAACAATTTGCGACTGTTTGTGCCTCTACTCCCTGTGCTGCATCAACAACTAATAAAGCGCCATCGCAAGCAGCAAGCGAACGCGATACCTCATAGGAAAAATCAACATGACCTGGGGTATCGATAAAATTGAGCATATATTTCTGCCCATCATCAGCGACGTAGTCGAGCGAAACACTTTGCGCTTTGATGGTAATGCCTCGCTCACGCTCGAGATCCATGGAATCTAGAACTTGCTCGGCCATTTCTCTTTCGCTCAAACCGCCGCAAAGTTGAATAAACCGATCGGCTAAGGTGGACTTACCATGATCGACATGGGCGATGATGGAAAAATTACGGATGTGCTGCATTTAAAGACTATGGGCCCTGAAAAAGGGCCCATATTAAACGATATTGCTGATGGGCGACATCTAAACTTAGACATCGCCAGCTTTTAAAGGTGGCTGAGGACTACTTATCCTCTATCTTCAGTGCCAAAAATGTTGGTGAGCCATTGCGCTGAACTAACATGGGCACAGACTTACCATCTGGAATATCCTCGACCAAATCTCGAAACTGCTTAGCACTTTCAACATTGACCTGATCAATCTTAAGGATAATATCTCCTTCCCGTACACCAGCGCGTGCAGCTGGGCCACGGTTAACATCAGTGGCAATAACACCGTAGTCATCAAGCTCGGCTTCATCGCGTTGCTTGTCGCTAAGATCAGATACCGTTACGCCAATACGATCCACATCTTTGATGCCACTCTTTGGACGCTTGTTCAAACTCGCTGGTCGCGCTTCCGCTTCCCCAGGCAGTTCACCGATACGCACGCGTAAAACCTTGGCTTTACCGTCACGGATGATATGAACCTTGACCTGGCTGCCGACCTTTACGCGACCCACTACCGGTGGCAAGGAAGAAGAATCGGGCAAACTGCGACTACCAAACTTGGTAATAATATCACCCACTTGAAAACCCGCTGCTTCCGCTGGACTATCCGGTAAAACGCGAGATACCAAAGCACCTTCAGGCTTGTCCATACCAAACGATTCCGCAAGATCACGGGTCACATCTTGAATCAGTACTCCTAACCAGCCTCGAGCAACGACACCGGTATCACGCAATTGATCACTGACTTCGATAGCAAGGTCAATAGGTATTGAAAATGATAGCCCCATAAAACCACCAGTGCGGCTAAATATTTGAGCATTGACACCAACAACTTCGCCTTTCAGATTAAATAAAGGACCACCAGAATTACCTGGGTTGATAGCGACATCTGTCTGAATAAATGGCACGTAATTTTCGCTAGGTAGACTGCGTGATTTAGCACTGACAATACCGGCTGTCACCGTATAATCAAAACCAAATGGTGAACCGATAGCTAGCACCCATTCACCTACCTCTAATTCATCGGGCGAGCCAATTTTTACAACGGGCAGGTCTTCATCAGCATCGATCTTCAAAACAGCAATATCGCTGCGTTTGTCACTACCAATTACTTCTGCAACAAATTCTCTACGATCACTCAATCTAACGATAACTTCGTCAGCGCCCTCGACAACATGGTGGTTGGTTAACACCAAACCCGATTTATCAAAAATAAAGCCCGAACCGAGAGAACGAGGACGAAGTTCTTCTAGTGATTCTTCGTCATCACCATCCTCCTCATCGAGAAAACGCCTGAAAAAATCATTGAACGGGCTGTTTTCGGGAAGATCTGGAATAAGACCACCATGCGGTGCACCGCGAGAACTGCGACTAATTTTTTGCGTTGTACCAATGTTGACAACAGCTGGTGCCGATTGCTCAACAAGATCAGTAAAGTCCGGCAAACCTTTAACCGACGCACCTGCCAAGGCAGGCACAGACATAACAATTAAAAGAAATGCTGAAAAAATAAAACGTTTAATTTTTGAATCCAAAATAATATCCTCTATACCACTCACCTAGTGAGACAGTGAGAAACAGCTATGGGTTCCACAGGCTCGACAATTCGAGTTATGACTGGATGATAATTCGGGTCTTCTTTAATCTTCAAAGAAAAACGACGCAGCCATAATAACGCTACAGCCAAACCTACCATTGCAAATGCTACAACGATGCCTTCACTACTAAATATGGGGGCAAAAACAAGTTGTCCAAGTAATGCGCCTAAAAACAAGCCAAACAAAGGCAGCATGTAGCTAACAAACGATGCCTTAAGCAATGACGACTCTTTAAGGCTGATCAACACCTTGTCACCGGAATTGACACTAAACGGCGCAATGACTCTAATCCGACTACGACGCACACCCAATACTTTGCTTAACGTTGCCGTGCCACAACCATGACGCACAGAACAACCCCCACATTGAGTCTGGCGTTCTTTTTCCACCCAAGCTACGCCATCTTTAGCATTAACGACACTTACTAGCTCTTCCATTAGTGTTTCACACTTGGAGCATTTAAACTCATCGTAGACCGTGTCACGGCATCACCAATTGCCTTAACCGTAACTGGAGGAACCTCGCCGACAACAGTGATCTGATGTTTGTCCAATACTCTACCATAAGCACTCAATGCCCCGGAACGTGATGCACCTTCCAAAACCTTTGAAGAGTTCTTTATTGGCTCGATATAGATAGAAACAGAAGCCAAGCCATCGGTTAACATAAGATAAACAACAGATTTCTTCGCACTCAGCAGAAGACTTTCGTCGTTATTTGTTCGCCAAAACCCCGATGGCTTGCCAGCAACCTGCCAGACATCACTTTTGCCAGAAGCACTAATCGGTTTGGTCGCGTTAAGCGCTTCACTTTTTGCCAGCAAATCTCGATCGTGCAATACCGCATCCAATAGTTCTGCACTCGCTTCTTGCATCAATTCAATATCAGAAAACATGATGTGTTCTAAAATTTCATTTTGCTCACCAACCAGCTCTGAACGAATCAGAAAACCTGTTTGTGAATCTACCCATAAGCGATAACTATAGCGTTGCTGGTCTCGCGGCAGAATAGAAACAATCTGAGTCTTACGCCCCGCTACTCGATCGGCGGCACCCAATTCAAAATAATAATTCTTTAATACGCTTTCCAAATTTTGCTGTATACGTACTGCTAGCGGAATATCCGGAGACCCCCTATCGATCAATAGAGGCGGACCTAAGTTCATTAAAAACACATTGCCTTGTTGGTCGCGAATCAATTCTTGATCTTCGCCACTAAGGCTAACGATACGTTCACGCGAACCGTCTTGTGTTACAACATGCACAATTTCCAGCAAAGACGTATTGCCATCGCGACTATGGACAAAACGGCCTTTATAACTCAGTTCTTGAGAGGCTTGTGACATGCGGTCAAGCCAGTGCGAAATAACATCCTTATCCGCTAAGGCGAAACCAGGAAAAATCATGACAAAAACGAGTAATAAACGTAAATGTCGAAGTCGGCTAATTATCATCATTGTCTAAACTGGTGGGAAAATTTCAGACAAATTATCACTCGTCCGTATATCCAGCTGATATAACATAAGGCAGCAAGCCGTTTTGCATAGGATAACTTTGGGAACGAACAGAGTGATTGGCTAGATAGGCAGATAGTTCAGACTCGTTAACAAGCTTTGCAGCTTGATCGATATCGTTACTTGCTAAACTACCAATGTTTGAGTTAGCGGGAGCGTTCATATTAGGTTCTTCTAACTTTGCCACATCGGGAAAGCCTGTTGTACTTTGCTCAATCTGAGTAACCGTGACAAAAGCCACCACTAAAGCCGCTGCTGCGACGAAACCGTAGGCTGGCTGAAAACCAAATCCCCATAAGGATTTCTTCTCAGTTTTCGTATCGGTGACGACATTGTGAGTGGGCTCTTCAGCGATCGCATTACAAACACGATCAAATAAATCGGGCGCGAGACTGTCAGGCAAATTCTTTTTCAAAGTGTCACGAACCAGATGGTAACGGTGCCAGATTTCTCGGGCATAGGCATTTTCCATCAATTCGTCAGCAAGCCGATCAGAATGGCGTTGATCAAGCTCGCCATCGACAAGCGCAGAAAGTGATTCCTCAAGTTCTTCTTTCATTCTATCAACCATTATTTCTTAATAACCCATCTAATCGATCGTCTATTGCTTCACGTGCACGGAATATCCGCGAACGCACCGTACCTATCGGACAATCCATTGCCTCGGCAATCTCTTCATAACTAAGACCTTCAAGTTCGCGTAAAGTTACAGCGATTCTAAGATCTTCTGGCAATTGTTCTATCGCATCGAAAACTGTCTTCTCAATTTCGTCGCGCTGAATCAACCGCTCTGGTGTTGCGATGTCTCGCAACTCAGGATTTGACAAAAAACCACCATCGGTATCGTCATCGATATCCAACATGCGAGGTTTCCGCCCCTGCGATACGAGATAATTCTTAGCGGTATTAATAGCAATCCTATACAGCCAGGTATAAAACGCACTATCACCTCGAAACTTCGGTATTGCACGGTATGCCTTAATAAACGCTTCCTGAGCTATATCGTATACATCGGCCTGATCACGCACATAACCAGAAATTAATTTCACTAACCGATGCTGATACTTAAGCACCAATGCATCAAAAGCTCGTTTGTCTCCTTGCTTTACCCTCTCAACTAACTCTTTATCAACCATTAATACGCCTTACAAGGCCAGCCCCTCGACTGGTCTGACGCCAGTTCAAGTTCCTAGACAGCATTGATTCTAGAGAGTTCACGAAGCTTTAGACATTCCCGTTCTATACTACCTGGCATACAGAGCAAGTCTTGATGCTCTAAACCAAGCTTATTTAGGTATTTTTACGCTATAAGTAGCACGCCTGTAGCAGATATCTTCACCAAGATAGTGGCCACTAAACCCTGGCAAAATAATCGTAGCCTATTATTATAGTGTTCCAAACCGCCAGAAGTAAGACTATCTAATCCATGAAGCCATATCAATACGACGTTATCATCCTGGGTGCAGGCGCGGCCGGCCTTACCCTTGCGCTGAGGCTACCAGACAATATTCGTATCGCCGTACTAGCCAAATCATCTTTAACTGAAAGTGCGACACTTTATGCTCAGGGCGGTATTTCTGTCGTCCTCGATAAAAATGATTCTGTAGAAGCGCATATTGAAGATACTTTATCCTCAGGAGCCGGACTTTGCGATACAGAAACAGTTCGTTATGTTGTTGAAAACGCAAAAAACAGCATTGAATGGCTAATCGATGGCGGCGTAACATTTACTCGCCATAACAAAAACGAGTATCACTTAACCAAAGAAGGTGGTCATAGCCATCGACGCGTGATTCATTCTGCCGATGCAACAGGCTATGAGGTCGAAACAAATTTAGCTAGCCAAGTCCAAAACGCAACTAATATCGATGTCTTTGACGAGCATATTGCCATTGATCTTATTAAGCAAAAACAGCGTTGTGTGGGCACTTATGTCCTAAATAAATCTACTCTACAGATCGATGTATTCAGTGCCAAGGCAGTAGTACTAGCAACCGGCGGCGCTGGCAAGGTCTATCTCTATACCAGCAATCCTGACGTTTCAACAGGTGATGGCATTGCTATGGCTTGGCGTGCGGGTTGCCGAATTGGCAATATGGAATTTATTCAATTCCATCCCACTTGCTTATACCATCCAGACGCTAAATCATTTTTAATGACCGAAGCCTTGCGCGGCGAAGGAGCAAAACTACGCCTACCTAACGGTAAGAAAAAAGCGGGCAAAGCCTTTTTACATAAATTCGATCCGCGCGGAGAACTAGCGCCTAGAGACATTGTGGCGAGAGCCATTGATCATGAAATCAAACGACTCGGTATTGACTATGTCTACCTGGATATTAGTCATCGTGACAGCGACTTTATTATCGAACACTTTCCAACCGTCTATGAGCGCTGTAAGCAATTCGGCTTTGACCTGACCAAACAACCCATTCCTGTTGTTCCTGCCGCACATTATCTTTGTGGCGGTGTCGCAGCTGAAGTCAATGGACGAACCGATTTAGATGGCCTTTATGCCATAGGTGAGACAGCGTTTACCGGCCTACATGGTGCTAATCGTATGGCCAGTAACTCTTTACTAGAATGCTTAGTCATGGCGGAAGCCGCCGTTCGTGATATTACTGAGCTTGTCAAACATAGCAAACATCCAGAAAAACTAAAACCCTGGGATGCAAGCCAAGTAACACCCTCAGAAGAAACGGTTGAGATTAGCCATAACTGGGATGAACTACGCCGCGTGATGTCGGACTATGTAGGTATTGTGCGTAGCGATAAACGACTTAAGCTGGCCAAAAAGCGCATTGAAAACCTTAAGCAGGAAATCAATGACTTTTATTCCAGTCACATCATTACCAATGATCTTATTGAACTACGTAATCTCGTTACAGTCGCCGACTTAATTGTTCGCTCGGCAATGCTACGTAAGGAAAGTCGAGGCTTACACTTTACGCTTGATTATCCTAATACGGATGAAAAAGCTGAAAATACTTATCTACAAAAACACTAGTTCATCATTATGCAGACCACTCGTGGTGGATAGCACCCGTGGTAGATGCCACCTGTGGTGCATAGTTAAGTTGGGTATTTCGATAATTATCGGTATACCAAGATATGGCTCACCCTTCGACAGGCTCCCTTCGACGAGCTCCCTTCGACGAGCTCCCTTCGACGAGCTCCCTTCGACGAGCTCAGGGTGATTGGACGATTTACTAACGCTTTCACTTTAACCTTGAGCTTAAGCATTCAACACCCGTTCGCCCCGAGCTTGTCGAGGGGAGCTTGTCGAGGGGAGCTTGTTATACGGCTTAAACTATCTTTTTATTATTCGCATCCAATCTATAACGCTGCAAACCGAGACAAACTCGCAGTCGCCGATGCTGTTCATGGGAGGTGCTATCTCTTAATATCGGTATTGAAACCTTGGCACCGCTCTGTAATTTCAGATTCAATATGACTAACCAGGGGTGAATGACTGTATCGTGACATAAGCTGGCTTGCTGATAACCATCTTCAGAGAAATCAACCAAGACTTTGGCTTCTTCTTTGAAAATCAAATCTACGGCTAGGTTAATAACGCAAAACCTTGCATAAAAAAAATAATAAACGACGCTGACGATGATAGCGCTCAGTAGTGCTAATTTAGTAGCTATCGCCACATCCAAATTAACGACGATGACCGCCGCTAAGCTATGAACAATAAGTAAGCTAATTGTTAATTGGCGCGATCGCTTTATGCTGACACGCAAGGGAAGTCCGTATCCTTGTGACGACATCAAGAGTCTCTCTATCCATTGAGTCTACTGTTTTTAACATTAAATAATCTAATAACTCATTATCAGGGTAAGTTAACAAGCATTGAAAAATTTGTTGCTGTTGGCTATTTAGCTGTGAATAACCATGGTCAAGAAAATTACCCAACATCACATCAAGCTCGGCTAAGCCACGGCGACACCGCCATTTTAAACGCGCCCGCTCCATTTGCTAGATTGAATCCTTAAGCATTTTTTTCTTGAGTTCGCCGATCGCGTGAGCAGGATTCAAGCCTTTGGGACAAGCATCAACACAATTCATGATCGTGTGGCAACGAAACAAACGATAAGGGCCATCCAATGCCTGTAGACGTTTCGCCGTTGCTTGATCACGACTATCCGCAACAAAACGGTAGGCTTGTAGTAGCGCTGCAGGACCTCGGTACCGTTCTGGGTTCCACCAAAAAGACGGACACGCCGTCGTGCAACAACCACAGAGAATACACTCGTACAGACCGTCTAGCTCATCGCGTTGCTCGGGACTTTGTAAAAACTCTTCTTCCGGAATCGGATCATGCACAATTAAATAGGGATCTATGGCTCGATAGTGATGATAAAACTGGCTCATATCGACAACCAAGTCACGAATAACCGGCATACCGGGAACCGGCCGAACCTCTATAGGCTGTTTTAAATCACTGACAGCAGTGATACAACTCAAGACATTTTTACCATTAACATTTAACGCATCAGAACCACACACGCCCTCGCCACAAGAATGGCGAAAACTCAACGTTTCGTCCTCGGACTTAATATGCTTAAGCACATCAAGCAACATGGTATCCCCTGCCACCTCATCAATTTCATAAGATTGCATACGTGGCTCAGTATCGACTTCTGGGTTATAGCGATAGATGCGCACTTCCATGACTAATACACTCGCTCTTTAGGTGGAAATGAGGTCACCGTTAAAGGCTTCATTCTAACGGGTTTATAATCGACGACACCTTCTTCTAAATGATACAAAGAATGTTTTAACCAACGCGTATCATCCCGCTTAGGATAGTCGATACGAGAATGTGCACCACGGCTTTCGCAACGAGCCAAAGCCGATTCGACAGTCGCCAAACCAATATCGATCAAATTTTCTAGCTCTAAGGCTTCGATACGTGCTGTATTAAATACCTTGCTATGATCCTGTAAATAGACATCCTGTAAACGCCGCTTTATCGCCTTAACTTTTTCGACGCCCTCCTGAAGCACTTCTTCAGTTCTAAATACACCGCAATACTCTTCCATGGTTAACTGCAATTCTTGGCGTACTGCATCAACGGTTTCACCTTTACCGGTTTTGTCCCAGCGGCTTAATCGGGATAAAGATGCATCGAGCGAGTTCTCGTCAAAGGCGCGGTGATAACGATTCTCCTTGAGATAATCAATAATATGATTAGCCGCCGCACGGCCGAAAACAATGATATCTAATAAAGAATTGCCACCCAGACGGTTTGCGCCGTGGACAGAAACGCAGGCGCACTCACCAACAGCATAAAGCCCCGGAACCGCTTCTTCTGCCCCGCCTGCTGAGGATCGCATAACCTGTCCAAAACGATTAGTAGGAATACCACCCATGGTGTAATGTGCGGTAGGGAAAACAGGTATAGGGTCGTTGATCGGATCAACTCCCATAAAGGTCATGGCTGTCTCTCGAATATTCGGTAAACGCTTTTTAATCACCTCGGCGCCAAGATGGTCAAGTTTCAATAAAACATAATCCTTATTATCACCACAGCCTCGACCCTCACGAACTTCTGTGGCAATGGCGCGACTCACCACGTCGCGACTAGCAAGATCTTTGGCATGCGGTGCGTAGCGCTCCATAAACCTCTCGCCTTGGTTATTGACCAAATACCCCCCTTCACCGCGCACACCTTCCGAAATCAACATGCCTTTGCCAGCAATGCCCGTAGGATGAAATTGAAAAAACTCCATATCTTGTAGCGGTACACCCGAGCGTAAAGCCATGGCCATGCCATCGCCAGTATTAATTCGCGCATTAGTGTTGGTACGAAATATCTGGCCGGCACCGCCTGTCGCAATCAGTGTTGTTTTCGCCTCAATAATGAGCAATTCGCCCGTCTCAATTTCCAGCACCAAGGCGCCCAGTACCGTGTGGTCGGCGTCATAAATCAAATCGATGGAAAAATACTCATCAAAAAAATGTGTTTTTGACTTTAAGTTCTGCTGATAAAGAGAATGCAATATAGCGTGTCCAGTGCGGTCAGCGGCAGCGCACGTACGTGCAGCTTGGTCACCACCGAAATGCTGGCTTTGACCACCAAAAGCACGCTGATAAATCTTACCGTCATCCAAGCGCGAAAACGGCACACCCATATGTTCGAGTTCAACAACCATGCGTGAGGCAGCACGACACATATATTCAATCGCGTCCTGATCACCGAGATAGTCACTGCCTTTAATCGTGTCATACATATGCCAATGCCAATTGTCCGCTGACACGTTGGCCAAAGCCGCATTAACCCCACCTTGAGCGGCGACAGTATGCGAACGAGTAGGAAATACTTTTGATACGACAGCGACATTTAAGTCTGCACGGGCAAGCTGATAGGCAGCACGAAGACCTCCTCCGCCAGCCCCGATAACTAAGGTATCAAAACTGCGTCGAGGAATATTAGCCACACTTTCAATCATTGCATCGCCTTAAGCAAAATAAAAATAAGCCAAAGCGTTTGGCCAAGTATTACTGTCGCGACAACACTCAGCAGTATCAGCCGAAAAGTGAGCCTGTGAACGTAATCAATAGCAATATCTCGCACCCCTATCCAAGCATGTAAGGAAAGTGCAATAAAAAAAAGCGTCATTAATAAAGCACTTGGCATAGAGGTCACGTCGCCACGCCATTCTTCATAAGACGTAGGTGAAGCGAACAAAAAGTAAGTCAAGACAAAAATAAAATAGAGTAGTATGAATACCGCGCTTAGCCGCTGTAATAACCAAGCATGCATACCCTGCAAGGAAGTGATCATGACAACACCATGATTACAGCCAGCAAAAACACTAGACCACTCGCGATCAATACCCAACGCGCAGAATCTTTACCCTGAGTCGGCTTGCCATAGAAATCGATCAGCAAAAAGCGGATACCAGCAATAGTGTGGTGACCAAAGGACCAAGTAACAAGGATAGTAGCAAGCTTAACAATAAGGCTATCAAGTCCGTCTACTATATGCTGATAAGTCTCCGCACTATGCAATGACTGCGATAAAAAATACACGAAAACAGGCATTGCCAAGACAAGAATAAGGCCAGAAACTCTGTGCAAAATCGACACCAATGCCATCAAAGGAAAGCGAATTTGTGTCAATCGTAAGAATACGGGTTGTGCTCGAGCCATAGCCAAAGTATACCTGGAAAAATAAGTCTTGTTTTGTCTAAAATCTCGACTAAAATCTCATCTTAATAACGCCGATATAGTTCGTATTCGTAGTCAATATTGGATAAGCAAATCATATGAGCAAAGCGCAGCAAGTAGCAGGAGCTATCGATCAATCTCATGCTACAAGTCTTGATAATCTCGACAATAAAAACCTAATTTGTCACTTAGATAACTTGTCCGTTGTAGAAGTTCGCGGAAATGATACGACACAATTTCTGCATGGTCAGTTTATCAATGATGTTGAAAACCTGGTCAAGAATCAAATACAACTCAATGGTTATTGCGACCCTAAAGGGCGCCTAATCGCATTGTTTTATTTAATTCGGTTTGCAGACCATTATTTGATGGTTATCGAAAATAGCATTCAAGACAACGTAATAAAACGCCTGAAAATGTTTGTATTGATGGCTGACGTCGAGTTTTCTGTCGCTTCGAAAGCATGCTATGGCTTTATCCAACAAGGAGACCTGATTCCTGAGAGCCTTGATATTGATGGAAACAGTGTCTTAGTCGCTAAAGATCGTATCATCGCTTCGTTAAGTACCGATGCGCCTCGCCACCTGATTATTCAGAACAAAAAACAATCCACTGATCTTTTTGAAAACTGCTTAGTCTGTGATAACAGCGTCTGGCAGTTGTTTGATATTAAATCGGGCACACCATCGTTAGTAGAGAAAACCCAGGGCTGTTTCGTCCCGCAAATGATGAACCTCGACCTGATCAATGGTCTTAGCTTTAGCAAAGGATGTTACCCTGGTCAAGAAGTGGTTGCTCGCATGCATCACCTCGGCAAACTAAAAAGACGCATGACGCGCTTAAGTATTCACTGTGAGGAAAAACCTTTACCAGGTGACGGAATATATAGTACCGACAGCACAAATAATGAGAGCGTGGGTAAAATTGTTTCGACAGTGACGCTCGCCGACGAAGAACATGAGGTGCTCGCCGTCATGCTGATTAAACATTGTGACGACTCCGATCTATATCTTGATGACGGCAACGATACAAAAATCAGCTTTTTGAAATTACCCTACGCAGTCCCAGAGTGTGAGACATAGACTAGTATCTCATCTTGAATCTATGCATAACTAATAAATAAGTCTTACTAGACCCCACCGGGGACACAGGTTAGACTTTATACGATGATAAAACGCTTGCGTCCTAGTCTAAGCGCCCTGCTAATCCATATATTATCTTGCTTATTGGTATTGGTTTACCGCTTTGTTATTGCAGACCAAGAAAATCCACCGCCTCTGCTCCACCTAACAATTACTCAAGGCATACTCGCCGCCATCATTGGAATAGTAGGTGGACTTCGTGCCTGGTGGATACCCATTAATCTATTATTTTTTCCATTGCTATTCCTGGCACTTAACCAAACCATTAACCCACTTTGGTACTTATTTGGCTTTGTAATAATTTGGTTGCTCAACTGGAATGCCTTCGGTGAACAAGTACCACTCTATTTGAGCGGCCAAAAAACGATTACTACCCTGGCGCAGCAACTCGATAAGAATACAATCTTTGTTATGGCAGACTTTGGTTGTGGCATCGCCAGCGTTTTGGTGAAAATTGCCAAAGAATTTCCCCAAGCTCAATTCGTCGGCTATGAAACTGCGCCGCTATCTTATCTCATCGCCAAAATACGTAGCCTAGGAATCAGTAATCTTTCTATAAAGCGCGCCTCGTTCTGGACGACTGATTGGTCACAGTATGATGTCATCTACTGCTTCCTATCACCTGCACCAATGCCTGCTATTGAAGAAGGTATTGAAAACCGAATAAAACCAGGCGCCAAACTAATTTCTAATAGCTTTCCGCTACCAGAAAAAGAATTTTTGACTAAAATACCCGTCGACGACCTTCGTGGAACATTACTTTATATTTATCAGTACTAAACGAGCACTCATGAAATATTACTCTACGCTTTTATTTTCCACCCTAGTTTTCCTACTCAACGCATGCGCAAGCACTCCTGAAGAGCGTGTCGATGCATTATATCTTCAGCAAGGAATAAGCGCCCCAAAAGAAAGAAATTTTATTCATTGCCATGGATATGGATGCAAGCATCAAAAACCTATCACTCTCAGCGAAGATGATTGGCAAAAAATAGTTAATACTTTTAACCAACTTCCAAATAACAACCCAGAATCTGAAAGACGTAATATTTCCATGGCAATTGGTGAATTTGAAAAAATCGTTGGAGAAATGGCTAATACAGATGAAGATATACGACGCAGTTTCTTAAAGCTTGGTAGACACCAACATGATTGCGTCGACGAAAGCACTAATGCAATCACCTATATGACAGTCATGCGCCTAAACGGGTTAATTACTTACCACGATGTCCTGACACCGTCTTTTCGTTTCTTAGAAAATGGCCTACCAACTTGGCCACACCAGGCAGCCACACTGATGGAAAAAGAATCCAAGAATAAATATGTCGTCGATTCTTGGTTTAGAGATAATGGCTACCCCGCTTTCATCGTTCCAGCTCGAAAGTGGAAACTCGGCTGGAGCCCTAAGAAAACAGATATGCCAGAGCTAGAGAACTAAATGAGTAATGCTAATTTAATAGCACTTTCCGCATAAAATTTTTCACATTCTCGTTTGCAAGTGCGGCTGCCTTTCGGTCTCTACCCGCCACACCCGTCTTACTGCTACATTGCGCCATGACTTCTTTAAAGTTTTCTCCACTGACTATTTGCCCACTAGATTCTTCGATAAACTTACTATTGTCTTTTTGAACAAAATGACAATCGCCTGGAACCTGAGCGCTAAGCGGTACCGCAAACGGAATTCGTTTTAACGCTGGGTGATCAAATGCATGCCTAGCACCTTCGTACTGCACCAGCTGTATGTGACTTTTGTCATCATCAGCAATCTTGTTCTCGACCAGATCAATACATCGATTTAGTGGCGTAATCACGTCTTTAGTGCCCGCGTGAATTGCTATCGGAACACCCGATGTCTGCATATCGGTAAGTGAGGTGCCACACCAAGGGTAAAATGCGATATGAGCAGCAAACTGATAATGACTCCTCGCCATAATCGATTGAACAGTAACAAGCGAAGAATAAAGCGATGCAACAGCACCCTTTGAAAAACCCATCACCGCAATACTTTGGCTTTGGATACGCGAATCTTTGGCTAAATAGTCTAATGCCGAAAATGCGTCAGCTAGCATCGAGGCGCCAGAGACTAAGCTTTGATCTCTTGAAGTTCTCCTAACACCGCGTGAACGAAAACTATCAATAACCAAAGAAGCAATTCCCATTTCTGCAAACAATCTAGAGTAATGCCATTCCTGATCACTCAGGCCCCAGGAACTATGTAGAAAAACTACGGCTGGATAAGGAGGAGAAAACTGTTCACTTTCTGGTAAGACAAGCCAGGAGTTTACTTCTCGCTGCTTCCCTGCCCCCTCGTATATATCACTAATAAAGCCAAAATCACTACTGAGTAACGTGATGTGGTTACTTTTATTTTCACTGGTACTAGCGCAAGCTGCTAAAACCAGCATAAGTGAGCACAACACTAAGCTTCTAAAACGAGTCACTGAGCAACTCCAATTGGTCTTTATTAAACCCGTCGTCGCCATGCTGGGTAGTATCCGCAATCGATAATAAATTTTTAAGTTCCGACTGAGTATAAGCCTATTCTGGCGTAACAAATACGTACACGAAACATTTAAGAAAGATTTGCTATCGCCGATAAAAAGGGCAGGACGGGGAGCTCAGAAGGCTAGTCAGCAAGTAGAGAAAGAATAATTGGTGAATAACCAATACTCTACAAGATCCAGCAATGGCTCCACCATATTTATGTAACTATTTGAATTTAATAGCATTCGGACGTACTACGGGAGTGCAAAATGCTTAAAAATCTGTCTATCAAAAAATTTATCACCTACTCCTTTGCCGCTGTAGGAACCTTGATACTTGCACTTAGCGTTTACGTTTATGTCAGCGTCAGTCAGGTAGAAGCCAATGTTGACCACATCGTGGAAAAAAATGTTGACCTACTGACCAAAGTTTCTGAGCTACGTCACTATACACTGTCATATCGCCGCTTCGCTCTGGATTACGGATTGACAGAAAACAAGGATGAGCATCGTGTTATTCATCCAGTCATCGAAGAAAACCGCGAGCTTACTCTAAAAGTACTCGGTGAATTTGATAAAGCCGTAGAAAGCGCCCCAGACAAAGCATTTATTACCACTTTCCGTCAAAACTTTGCGGACTATGTCAAAACTCAGGAAAACTATATTTCGCTGATTGATAATGGCCGAATAGATAAGGCTCGTGAGACTATATTGGGCCCTATGCTAGCGCCATTTAACGCCATGATCGCTCCGGTCGAAAAATTTCAGGCGGATCTTCAAGCAAAATCAGCAGAACTACGCTCAAAAGCTAAAAACAAATTTGATAGCGTTATCGTCACCATGGTAACCATCTGCGTAGCAATGATTGCGCTAACCGTTTTCGCAGGCATCATGCTAGCACGTAAAATTAACACCCCGCTTGCCGTGTTAAATGCACAAATGCAACGCATGGGTAGCGGTGACCTAAGTCAAAATATTGATATGGCGAAGTTTGCTAAAGATGAACTCGGTTCTTCTGCCAAATACTTCCATGAAATGCAAGAAAGCGTCAGCACCTTGATAAGCGAGATCAGTCAAAGCGTAAAAACATTAGACTCAGCGTCACACCGTCTGAATGATCAATCTGCCACGGCAGCAGAACGTATGTCTAGTCAGCAAGCTGATGTTAATCGGGTCGCTTCTTCAATGAATGAAATGGCCTCAAGTTTCCAAGAAGTGGCTGGCAATACAAGTTCAACAGCCCATGTTGCGGTTGAAGCAT
>CAYUVE010000005.1:0-32553 GCA_964447985.1 uncultured Thiotrichales bacterium | reverse complement strand
TTTGAGAGACGGTTATGACAGACGATACAACGAAATGGGCGATTCGCACTCAGGCGGTTAGAGCGGGCACTTCCCGGTCTCATGAGGGTGAGCATAGCGAATCAATTTACACGACATCGAGTTTTGTTTGCGATAGCGCCGCGCAGGCTGCCGCGCGTTTTTCTGGTGAAGAGCCCGGTAATCTTTATTCTCGTTTTACCAACCCTAGTGTTCGTATGTTTGAGGAGCGCTTAGCGGCAATGGAAGGCGGTGAATCTTGCCTAGCGACCAGCTCCGGTATGGCAGCGATTAATGCCGTAATGATGGGTTTGTTAAAAGCCGGTGATCACGTTGTCTGTTCGCTTAATGTGTTTGGTTCGACAATATTATTGTTTAAAAACATTCTTGCGCGTTTTGGTGTCGAAGCGACTTTTGTTAATTTAACTGATGTTGAGGCTTGGGATCAGGCTGTTCAGCCAAACACTAAGTTATTATTTTTAGAAACACCCGGAAACCCATTAACTGAAGTGGCTGATTTGGCTGTATTGGCTGATATTGCCCATCGTCACGATGCATTGATGGTCGTAGATAATTGTTTTTGTAGCCCTGTTTTGCAGCGACCTCTAGAGTTTGGTGCCGATATTGTCGTGCACTCGGCAACAAAATATATCGACGGTCAGGGTCGAGGCTTAGGCGGAGCGATTGTTGGCTCCAAGCAGTTAGTTGGGGGCGATATCTATAGTTATTTGCGTACAGCCGGGCCGACTATGAGCCCTTTTAATGCTTGGGTGTTCTTACATGGTCTTGAGACTTTGGCAGTACGTATGCGTGGTCACTGTGAGAATGCTATGGCGATGGCGCGTTGGTTAAATGAGCATCCAGCGATTGATAAAGTCAATTACCCAGGCTTGGAAACACATCCACAGCATGAATTAGCGAAAAGACAACAATCTGATTTTGGCGGTATCGTGTCATTTGAAGTCAAAGGTGGGCAAGATGCAGCCTGGAAGCTTATTGATGCGACCACATTTATTTCGATAACGGCCAACCTCGGTGATGTTAAAAGTACCATTACTCACCCAGCGACCACGACACATGGCCGCTTAAGTGAAGAAGACCGTCAACTAGCCGGTATTAATCGCTCTTTAGTACGTTTGTCTGTTGGTTTGGAAGATATCGAAGACTTAAAAGCAGACCTCGATCGTGGTTTATCTCAATTGATATAGAAACTAGTTCAGCAAACATGGGCGCGCGCGATGATTTGATCTCTATCGTTGAGGTAGGTCTTAATAGCGTTGACGGTCGTTTATGTGTAGCCAAGGCATTAGCGGAAAATATTAATGCCGATGATAAGGTAGCTGTTGTCGCGGTTGGTAAAGCAGCCCCCGCGATGCTGGAAGGTGCACTAGAGGTTGTTGCTGAGCAACTTGTTTCAGGGTTACTGATTAGTAAAACCGGTTGTGCTGTGTCGACTTTGTTACCCGATTGTATCGACTGCTATATTGGCGGACATCCCATACCTAATGAAGAGAGTCTCGTTGCAGGTCAGGCGCTTATAGACTATGTCAGTCACCTATCGTTTGATACCACGCTAATTGTTTTGATTTCTGGCGGTGCTTCGGCCTTGGTTGAGGTATTGCCAGACAATGTTTCTTTATCTCAGCTTCAGGCTTTGAATAATTATTTACTTCATTCGGGGCGTGATATTTATGCAATGAACCGGCTTCGCCAGTCTGTATCTAAAATTAAAGCGGGGCGATTGGCGCAGTATATTAACGCCAGCAAAACGCGATCTTATATTATGTCAGACGTTGGCAATAATGAGTTGTCGATTATTGGTTCGGGATTGTTGGCGCCGTCTTATCACCAGATAGATCTTGACGATTTGCCTAAGTGGGTTCGTCAATGCTGTTTAAGCGAGCCTGAATTGCCTGTCGATAGTGATGAAGAATTTAATCACATTGAGCAAACCGTGATTGCAGATTTAGATCAAGCCTTAAGTGCAATGGAATTTAAAGCGGTTTCGAGTGATTATGACGCTTTTAACCATGGTAAGACTATTGAAGGGGATGTTAAGGCTTTTGCAGATAGGGTGGCGGACTATCTTATTAGGGCGCCGATAGGTATTCATATTTGGGGTGGTGAAACAACCGTGGATATTAATGAGCCTAAGGGTGTTGGTGGAAGAAATACGTATCTCGCATTATTACTTGCCGAGAAGTTGCGCGGCTTTGAAGGGATAGTGCTGGCGACGGTAGCGACGGATGCGGATGATGGGAATAGTGATTGTGCAGGTGCCTTAGTAGATGGTGAGACCTTAGATGAGGCAAATATTTGTTCTGAATTGGTGGGTAGTGCCTTGAGTAAAGCTAATTCTGCCGAACTGCTCGGCAGAGCTCATGCGCTATTACATTTCGCCAAAGGCAGAAGTAATGTGGCGGATCTGCTTGTGGCGATTAAGCATTAAACTTAACTTATACGACTAGAGTAGGTTCGTTTAAGCCGGTAATATCACTAATTCTTGCAATATTGCGAGAAATTCTGGCGATGTCTGTTAGTGCGGCATCATTATCTTTGAGTTGTTTTTCCGGATCTTTTTCAAAACATTCCAGGTAAACGCGCAAAGTGGCATTGTCTGTACTGGTGCCCGATAAGCGATAAATAATGCGGGCTTCGTTTTCGAGAATAATGCGTAGGCCTTGGTTTTTACTAATGCTTCCGTCTACGGGGTCAGAATAACTGAAATTATCACCCGCTATAATTTCATGACCGTCGACTTTTGTGCCGCGTAGCTGTTCTAACTGACCGCTAAGATTGGCGATAATATCCTCGCCTTGTTGGCGGCTGATGCCTTCGTAATCGTGGCGACAGTAAAAATTTCTACCAAAAGCTTGCCAGTGTTGTAATACGATTTCTCTTACAGATTGTTGTCTTTCTGCAAGGATGTTAAGCCAAAATAAGACCGCCCATAGTCCATCTTTTTCGCGCAAGTGATCGGAGCCTGTGCCGAAGCTTTCCTCGCCACAGAGTGTGATCATGCGCTTGTCGAGTAAGTTGCCGAAATATTTCCAGCCCGTTGGTGTTTCAAAACAGTCAATGCCCATATATGCCGCTACGCGATCGACGGCGCGACTAGTCGGCATTGAGCGGGCTATACCAGCAATACCATCCCGATACCCTGGAACTCGGTTGGCGTTGGCGGCGATGATAGCTAGGCTATCGCCGGGGCTGACCATAAATTGTTTGCCCATAATCATATTTCGATCACCGTCGCCGTCAGAGGCAGCACCAAAGTCTGATGCATCGGGTGCAAACATATGATGAAACAGGTCGGAGGCATACATAGGATTAGGATCGGGATGCAAACCACCAAAGTCTTCCAACGGTTGTGCTTTAACAACGCTGCCCTGGTTAGCGCCAAGTTTCTTTTCTAGAATCGCTCGTGCATAGGGCCCAGTGACGGCGTGCATGGCATCGAAACGCAGTTGAAACACGCCAGAATTAAATAAATTATGGATGCGATCGAAATCAAACAAATGCTCCATCAAGCTTGTGTATTCGCTAACTGAATCGATAACTTGAACTTTGCTATCGCCGATAGATTGTGTTCCAACCTTGCTAAGGTCTATGGTATCTACGTCTGCAATGAGGAATTGTTTGATTTTGCAAGATTCGGCAAAAAAACTAGCGCTGAGGGAGTCGTTGGCAGGGCCACCATTTTCGGCATTATATTTAATGCCGAAGTCTTCGTCAGGCCCGGCGGGGTTATGACTGGCGCTAAGAATAATGCCGCCGTCAGTATTATATTTTCTGATGAGATGCGAAGCAGCGGGAGTAGAAAGAATACCATCGCGGCCGACCATTACTTTAGCGGCTTTATTTGCCACGGCCATCTGCAAAATAATTTGAATGGCTTCTCGATTAAAGTAACGCCCATCGCCACCGAGGACCAAGGTTTTACCCACTACGGAAATGACATTGAATATGGACTGGATATAGTTTTCCAGGTAGTTTTCCTGCTGGAACTGCTTGACCTTTTTGCGTAACCCCGAGGTGCCAGGCTTCTGGTCAGAAAATGCTTGTGAATCCCGTGCTTGAATATTAATTTTCAATCTCCAAAAAGTGGCTGATCGAGTTCCTACTCATTTCAAGTTTTTGATCAATAATCCGATAAAAAAGCGTGTACTCACGCTTATCGGTGTCATATTTATTGCTTTTAAATATTGATTCAGGGGGTATAAGGCCGAGATTATAATGTCCACCTAAAAACAAAATCAATCATTATAACCGGTTATAGGAGAGAGGCCATAGTTCGTGGAAAAATGTATCGAAGTTGAACAGCTACAAGTTGGGATGTACGTCGTACGTCTTGATCGCCCCTGGCTGGATACACCGTTTCCAACGCAAGGTTTTCCTGTTACGTCAAAACGTGTTATCGATAATATTGCGCAGTATTGCGATGAAGTTTATATCAATACCGATGAAGGTATTGATGTAGGAGACCAGGATGATACTCACGAACGTAATGCCAGCGTACCAAGCCGTGTGCGGACGGTTAAGGAGATACGTAGTGTTATCGAAAATGGTCAGTTACCTAAACTTGCTGTCAAATATGCACGTCGCAGCAGTTTTGTCGAAGAAGCTAAAGTCACGCAGATTGTCTACAAAGAAACGCGCGCAGTTGTCGATGATATCCATGAAAAGGCTAAAAATAACGAGCCTATTGATGCAGAACAACCTAAGGCCTTAATTCAAGAACTTGTTACCAGTGTTATTAGAAACCCGGATGCGTCAAGTTGGTTATCCAATCTAAAAAGCCAAGATACCTATACTGCTGATCACAGTATGAATGTTTGTATGATTTCGTTGGTTTTCGGGCGTCATCTTGGTTTAAAGGAGGAACCGCTAAACGAACTTGGTCTGGGTGCATTGCTGCATGATATTGGTAAGATCCGCACGCCCTCGGAAGTGCTAAACAAACCCGGCAAGCTGACGGATAAAGAAATGAATGTGATGCGTTATCACACCATTATGGGGCGTGATCTGCTCATGAAATCGCCAGGTATATCAGATACAGTCATCGATATTGCCTACTCCCATCATGAACGCATGACCGGGGGTGGCTATCCTCGGGGTATTTTTGGCGACAGGATTTCCTTGTTTGCCAAAATGGTAGCGATTGTTGACGTCTATGATGCGATTACCAGCGATCGTGTTTATCATAAGGGAATGAGTACGGCTGATGCCTTGCACAATATTTATAAGTGGCGTGGCAAGCATTTCGACCCTTATCTCGCCGAGCAATTTATTCAGTGCATTGGTACTTTCCCCGTGGGTTCTATCGTTGAACTTTCTAGTGGTGAAATCGGCATTGTGGTTGGTTTTGAGCAAAAACGACGCTTATTGCCTCAGGTTATGATGGTACGTGATGCCGATCTCAACCTCTATCAGCCTATAAAATACGTGGATCTAGCCAAGCTCAACGATGCTGGCACCAAACTTAACGTCAGCAAGACCTTGCCTGCTGGTGAACATGGTATTCGCGTACAAGACTTTATTTTCAATACCGCCGCATAAAGCCGCTGGCTTTAGTCTTCTTCCCCATCAGTGTAAAATTCGCTTCGGTTTGCGCCCCAAAGGGGTGCGTTCTGGATTGGTTTTATGAATTTAGCTAGGAGATTTTGAGAATGACTGTGGCGGCAAATAAAGAAACATTAGGGTTTGAAGCAGAGGTAAAACAAATCCTCGATCTGATGATTCATTCGGTTTACTCCGATAAAGAAATCTTTTTGCGCGAATTGATCTCAAATGCTTCCGATGCCTGCGACAAACTTCGTTTTGAATCTGTCAGCGATGACTCTCTACTAAAAGAAGATAGTGAGCTAAAGATTCGCGTAAGTGTCGATAAAGAAAAGCGCACCGTATCAGTGATCGATAATGGTATTGGTATGAGTCGTGATGAAGTGATTAGCCATATTGGTACCATCGCGCGCTCTGGTACTAAGAAGTTTTTTGATTCCTTAACTGGTGATCAAGCAAAAGACAGTAATTTAATTGGCCAGTTTGGTGTTGGGTTTTATTCTGCTTTTATTGTTGCGGATGAAGTCACGGTAATTACTCGCCGTGCAGGCGCGGCAGCTGATAGCGCCACGCAGTGGCAATCAAAAGGCGACGGCGAATACACGCTAGAGAATATCGAGCGACAAGCACGCGGCACAGAAGTGATTCTGCATTTGCGTAAAGACATGGATGAATTTCTTGAGCCAATGCGCTTGCAAACAATCATTCGTAAATACTCTGATCATATTTCATTACCAATTCTCATGGAGCAAGAAAATGAAGATGAGGATGGTAATAAAACGATTACGGACGAGACAATAAATAAGGCCGCAGCGTTATGGTCGCGGCCGAAAAAAGACATCAGTGAGGATGAGCATAAAGAGTTTTATAAGCATGTGTCACATGATTTTGATGATCCATTAGCCTGGACACATAATCATGTAGAAGGGCGTCACTCTTATACTAGTCTGCTTTATATTCCAAAACGAGCGCCTTTTGATTTATGGGATAGAAACTCGCGTCATGGCGTAAAACTCTATGTGCGTCGAGTGTTTATCATGGACGACGCGGAGCAGTTGCTACCTGAGTATTTGCGTTTCGTTCGAGGGGTTATCGATTCTAATGATTTGCCTTTGAATGTATCACGTGAAATCTTACAGCGTGAGAAGTCAATCGACGCGATTCGCACGGCTTCTATCAAGCGTATTCTCGGTTTGTTGGAAAACATGGCTGAGAAGGAAGCTGAAAAATACGCTGATTTCTGGAAAGAGTTTGGCGCTGTGATGAAAGAAGGTGTGATCAACGATTATGAATTCCGAGATCGTATTGCTAAATTATTACGTTTTTCTACCACTAAGAGCGACGGCCAAGAACAAAGTGTATCGCTAGATGATTATATTGGCCGACTACAAGAAGGTCAGGACAAGATTTATTACGTTAGTGCTGATAGTTACAGTGCGGCATCAAGTAGCCCGCACTTGGAAATTTTTAGAAAGAAAGATATCGAAGTGGTATTACTCTACGATCGCATTGACGAATGGTTGGTTAACCACCTAACCGAATATGCGGATAAACAGCTGGTCTCTGTGGCCAAGGGCGCTTTGGATCTAGGTGATGTCGAAGAAGACAAAGAAAAAATTGAAAAGGCTGAAGGCGAATACAAAGATTTGTTAGAAAAAGCTAAAGAAACACTCAGTGAAAAGGTTAAAGAAGTGCGTATGACGCATCGTTTAACTAAGTCGCCAGCGTGTTTGGTGGCCGATGAGCATGATATGGGCGCCAATATGCAGCGTATTCTTAGCTCAGTCGGTCAGGCGGCGCCAATGACCAAGCCTATTCTAGAATTAAACCCCGAGCATGATTTGGTGGTTCGTTTGCGCGACGAAAATAGTGGTGAGCGCTTTGACGATTGGATTAATGTCTTATTTGATCAAGCCTTGTTGGCCGAAGGTGGTCAGTTGGATGATCCGGCCGCCTATGTATCGCGTATGAATGACTTATTGCTTGAGCTAGGTCGGCGGTAGGCATAGTCGTACGGTCGCTTAGGCTAGGGTTGTCGTGAGGCCTACCACACCATTGATAGCAGTGGACGCTATTATTGAATTGGTTGATAGGCCTGGTCATCCTATAGTTCTAATAGAGCGTTTAAATCCTCCATATGGTTGGGCGATACCCGGTGGTTTTGTCGATGTCGGCGAAACCCTGGAAGCCGCTGCGATTAGAGAGGCCTTAGAAGAAACCTCTTTGGCTATACGCTTAAAGGCCTTATTGGGCTGTTATTCTGATCCTGAACGTGATTTCCGTGGCCACACAGTCAGTGCGATTTATGTCGCCGAGGCGAAAGGTCAGCCTATTGCACAGGATGATGCTAAGGCCTTAGACGTTTTCGATGTCAATGGTAAACTACCGGAACTTGCCTTTGATCATAAGCAAGTATTAGCCGACTATCGAGATTATTTAGCCGGAAATCGAGGAATTCCCGTTAGCTAGACTGAGTTTAGGCAGCGTCGTTAACCTTGGCGCTAATTTTATCAATCAGTTTGTCATCTAGCTTGAGGCTGGCTTTTAACTCATCTAGGTTTTCGGGAAAGTGTTCACCTTTGCTCAAGGGTTCATCAGAGATTTCGGCGAGTAATAAATGGGCAGCGCTTACTATGGCATGAATGTAATCGTCTTCATTGTCAGGAGTAGTGATTTTTTCTCGATTGTGAATATTGCCGACGATATTTTTTAGTCTATCGGGAAGACGTAGCTGAGTGGCGAGATGCAGCATGACCTGATCATGGCTAAAGCTAAAGGTTTCTTTCTCTAAGGTTTCGAGAGACTGTCCCTCATCCATGACACGTTGGTATAGCGTTTCGTATTCACTACCTAAATTATTAGATAACACTAAAGCACCTAAATCATGAATTAAGCCGATAAACTCGGCATCATCCGCAACGGTAGGCTTGATTTTGATAGCCATCATTTTGCATAACATGGCGATTTGTTGACCGTGATGCCAAACAGCATTGTTGACTTTGCTATCTGTATCGCTCACGGCGTGTAAGGTCGCCATGACGACTGCGCTACGAACATTTTTTAGCCCCAACATGGTTAACGCATTCGGAACATTCGTAATCTCTTCACGACGACGATAAAGCGGTGAGTTAGCATAGCGAATGACTGTGCCGGCCAGGGCAGGGTCTTGCATGATTTTCTCTTCAATCTTATGCATGTCCGGGTCGTCGACAGAAACTAAGTCCATGACTTCCAGTCCCTGTGGTGAGACGCCTGGCATGTCTAATTGTGAAATATCAACACCCATGTTTTCTCCGAATATTTATAGTTATAGGGCCTAAAAGATAATCGATTCAAACGTGCCGACACTGTCGGGGTTTTCTAATAATTGATGAGAAATGATAATGGCCGTTGCTGTCCAAACTTGATGCAGATTGGCGCGCCGACCAATTAGAGAACCTTTTCGGCCGTCATAGTATTCCGGCCATTCATCATTGAAAAGTCTATCAATGCATAGCTCAAATGCACGCTCAGCCAGGTGCGCGCGTCCGGTACGAATAGCAGCTCCGGTTAAGGCCCACATCAAGGTTGGCCAACTGCCACCATTGTGATATGACCATGGTACGTTTTTAGGGTCAGCACCGGTACGAAATTCCCATTCCTTACCAAACATCGCTGGGTAGCATAGCTTCATAGGCATTTCACCCATGATGTCATCCCAGCGTTGCTCGCATAGGTTCATGATTTGGTCGGCTTGTTCATCAGTAGTTAGGCCAAACAAAATGGCGAGTAAGTTTCCTAGGGAGAAGAAACGAAAATCGATACGGCTTGGACCAACATTGCCGACCATATAGCCATTGCCGTCTTTTAGCCAACCGTCTAGCCAGTGTGGAATGCTCTCTGGGAAGATGTTTAAAACATTGACCGCATCAAGACCAAACTCTTCACCCTTGTAGCGATGTATTTCGTTAAGCCGATTAACATCTAGCCAGTAAAACAAACGCACATAGGAACGTAAAGTTTGCAGGCGTTTTTGTATAACCGATAATAAATTCTTATTTTCTTCATTGTGGACCAGTAATTCTTGCGCAGAAACTAAAGTGCCATAAAACAAGGCTTCAATTTCAAGCGGGTGACCGTAAACACCCATACGACGGTCGATCATGAACGAAGCATCAGGTACTAATAATGCTGGAGAGGTGACGAAGGTCTCGTGCAAATAGAGTTGCAGTATTAAACGAATGGCTTGCTGAAAATCAGGTGAGTGTGCAAGCTTGATGTCACCTTTGCAGATCACATAAGCACGTAGCAAAATAATCCACCACATGGCTGAATCAACAGGCGCAACACGACCAATCGCGCGATCGCCAAAGTCGGCGACTAATTCTTCAGAGCCATCTTCACTATGATGGACTTTAAAGCTGGCTGGCATCAGGCCTACGGCGTGGCGGTGACCTTCCATTTCGACTTGTTGTCCTTGTAGGTGCATGACAGAGCGAAGGAAGTTGAGAACGATCTCGTCGCGACCATCCATCATAAAGACCAGCGCCGAAGGGATAAAATCACGGACAAAGCATTCTGAATAATTTTCTGCTTCAGAAGCCGAAGCGCAAGCGGCCAGGGTGCCGACAGGATTACCCTGCCAATACAAAATCGAGCGTTCTAATAACTCATAAGCGGACTCAATTGCCGGGCGTACCTTCATGCCGTCGCTATCCTCTTATGTTCGTTGCATTGTTGTTCAAAACCATGATTTTTAATGCCACGCTTGTATAATGTCAACACGGAAAATCCTTGTGTTACTGTTAATTGCTTTATTGTTAAGTAATCGGTATGCAATCGATACTCTTGAATTAATTACCTAATAATCAGGCAGTTTACTGGCTATGCAAAAAAAAATCCCTGTTACCGGCGTATTAATTACCAACTTAGGTACGCCCGATGCGCCTACCGCTAGCGCTTTACGTCGATATCTCGCACAGTTTTTGTGGGATAAGCGTGTTGTAGAGATTCCGCGCCCCATATGGTGGTTGATACTACATGGCATTATTCTCCGTACTCGGCCAGCAAAATCTGCAGAAGCTTATGAAAGTGTGTGGACGGAAGGCGGCTCGCCATTACTGGTTTATGGCAAGGGTCAAAAAGATGCATTACAGGCAAGATTAAAAGAACGTTTTGCTGGCCCAATGGTTGTTGAGCTGGGTATGCGCTATGGCAATCCTTCAATCGAATCCGCCATGGAAAAATTGCGTGACGCCGGCGCGCAGCGTTTATTGGTTTTGCCACTTTATCCGCAATATTCTGCTGCGACGACGGCTTCAACTTTTGATGCCGTAGCCCAGGTGTTAAACAAATGGCGTTGGATACCGGAATTACGTTTTGTCCAACATTATCATGATAGCGAAAGTTATATTCAGGCCTTAGCCAATAGCATAGAAGAAAATTGGCAACAACATGGCCGTGGTGAAAAGCTCATTTTCTCTTTTCATGGTATGCCCAAGCGAACCTTGCATGCGGGAGATCCCTATCATTGTGAGTGTCAAAAAACGGCGCGGCTGGTTGCTGAAAAACTAAATCTCAATCAAGATCAGTATTTGGTAAGTTTTCAATCGTTATTTGGTAAAGAAGAATGGTTAAAGCCCTATACCAGTGACACTTTGAAGCAATTAGCAGCAGAAGGAGTGAAATCGCTCGATATTGCCTGCCCAGGTTTCTCTGCGGATTGCGTCGAGACTCTGGAAGAAATCATGATAGAAAATAAAGGTTATTTTGTTGATGCTGGTGGCGAGCGTTTTAACTATATCCCTTGTCTAAATGTGCGCGATGACCATATCACAGCTATCGAAGATATAGTTATCAACCACACACGTGGTTGGGCTGAGACCAGCCCTGATTGGGATGCAGTTCAGGTGCAGCAAGCGTTAGAGGGTAGTCAAATGCGCACAGACGCGATGCAATACAATAAGTAAACGCTTAGGGTTTGTTGTAATTTACGTAAAGTAGTAGGGTGCGATGTTAATCGCACCATGTGGTAAAGCTGCTTCAATGGTGGTTGGTGCAATTCGCTGTGCTCATTACCACCCTACAAAAGCAGGTTGTGCAAGCTCATCCTTCTACAAGCTGGCTTTCCTCGACAAGCTCGGAATGAACCAGTGTGCTTCCCTCATTTCTTCAACAATCACCCTGAGTTTATCGAAGGGCTAACTTATTGACTTGATGGTTCGCAATAGTTTCATCGTTTGCCAAGCAGAAGTTAACTTATTACGCTTAAGCTCTTGTAACTGGCAGCCATTGGCGTCAACGTAAATTTGGCTGCCTTGAGTATACCAATCACCGAGTACCGTTCGCGTTGCGGCATATTCATCGAGATTAAATTGGTGAACATTGGGCCGGTGGGTATGACCATGAATCATTTGTGCGACGTTATGCTCACGTAGCATAGACTCTACGGCATTCTGATTAACATCCATGATTTCATCTGATTTTTGTTTGTTCGCTTCTTGGCTGGCTTTTCGAAACTCTTTACCTTTGGCAATGCGTTCCTCTATCGATAAGGCCATGAACTCGGCGATGACTGCTGGGTCGCGGATATAAGCTCTAAATTTTTGATATTCGACATCGTCGGTACATAGTAGATCGCCGTGAGTAATTAAGGTAGGCGTACCGTATAAATCAATAACGCAGACATCATCTAGCAGCTGGCAGCCAGCTTTATCAGCAAATGTCTCGCCGATCAGTGAGTCACGATTACCATGCATAAAGTAAACAGGAATGCCTCGATCGCTGACTTGCCTGATTGCGTCGATAATAATTTCGTGGGCAGTTTGAATAGCATCATCGCCAAGCCAGATATCGAATAAATCACCAAGAATATATAGCGCTTCGGCCTTGCTCGCCCGTTGTTGCATATAGGCCAGAAATTGTGCCGCAATATCTGGCCGTTGTGCACTAAGATGCAGATCTGAAATAAACAGCGTATGAGCAGCTTGGCCCATGGGTGTTGCCCTGACAGCGATTTACTAGAATAGAGGTTTAATCGTTAAGACGAATGCTCTCAATAATGACGGGTTCTTCAGGCACATTAGCATGGCCATTAAAATTACCGACATCTACTTGGCGAATTTTATCGACGATATCCATACCGTGGGTTACTTTGCCAAAAACGGCATAGCCCCAGCCACTACCGCTCGGTGCTTTAAAGTCTAGAAAGTCATTATTGACGACATTAATAAAAAATTGGGCGGTGGCCGAATGAGGGTCATTGGTACGCGCCATGGCGATAGCACCCCTAACATTGCTAAGACCGTTATTAGCTTCATTTTTTATTGGGTCATTGGTAGGTTTTTCGTTAAAGTCTTTGTTATAGCCACCACCTTGAATCATAAACGTGGTCATCACGCGATGAAATAGGGTGCCATCGTAATGGCTGTTCTCGACATATTTTAAGAAATTATCCACCGTGATTGGGGCATTGACGCGGTCGAGCTCAACCGTGATTTCACCATGATTCGTTTTTATTAGTACTTCAGGGTTAGCAGCATCAGCGGACACAGTAAAACTCCCAATTAAACTAGCCAAAAATAGCGTAATAGAAAGAAACAGTCGATTCATTACACACCTTAAATATTAGTATATGACAATAAAGGCGCATTATAATCGCTTTTTATCGAACTCGCGCTGAATGGGCCGGGTTTATTCATTTGACCAGCATAAGAGTAAATAATGACAACAGCGACAACTGCAAACGGGGTAATCACCCGGTTTGCCCCTAGCCCCACCGGTTTTGTTCACCTAGGAAATATCCGTACCGCGCTTTTTAATGTCCTACTGGCGCGCAAACATCAGGGGCATTTTCTACTGCGCATCGAGGATACTGACCAAGAGCGGAGTAAAAACGAATTTACCGCGGCTTTAATGGAAGATATGCGCTGGCTAGGCTTGGACTGGGAGCGTGGGCCAACAGATGATGATGGAATACCAGGCGAATACCATCAGTCAAAACGGCTTGATCTTTACCAAAAATTTTATGACCAGCTCGAAACCGCAGGGCGAGTTTATCCCTGTTTCTGTAGCGCGCAGCGGCTAGCTGTACTGCGCAAGACCCAACTCTCAGCGGGTCAACCACCGCGTTATGACGGACTATGCTCGCAGCTGAGTAAAGAAGAGGTCGCACAAAAATTAGCTGAAGGCCAGAAGCCTACGTTACGTTTTCGTGTGCCCAAAGGTGAAACCATAAGTTTTAACGATTTGGTTCGCGGTGAGCAACGTTTTGTCAGCGATGACATTGGGGATTTTATTATTCGTCGTGGCGATGGCACACCGGCCTTCTTTTTTACCAATGCCGTGGACGACGCCTTAATGCAGGTAACACACGTCTTGCGTGGTGATGATCATTTAACCAATACACCTAGACAGTTAATGATTTTACAAGCGCTGGGTGAGCGTCAACCTGAATACGGACATATCTCACTGATTATTGGTAATGATGGGGCGCCTTTATCGAAACGTAACGGCAGTATGGGGATTCGAGAAATGCGCGAAGCAGGTTATTTTCCGGAGGCGGTTGTGAATTACTTATCGCGTCTTGGTCATTACTATGCTGACAATAGTTTTATGAGTGTAGATCAATTGGCTCAGCAATTTGACGCTAGTCATCTCGGTAAGGCGCCAGCTCACTTCGATGCCGCGCAACTTCAGCATTGGCAAAAAGAGGCCTTGGCTGCGGCTGATGACGACACAGTATGGCAGTGGCTAGGTGAAGCCGTGCATCAACAAGTCCCACAAGATAAAAAAGCGCTGTTTTTAAAAGCTGTGAAGCCGAATATTAACGATCCAAAAGAAGGTATCGATTGGGCCACCGTGTTTTTCGGCAAAGAAATGCCCATTGAAGAGGATGCGCAGCAAGCGATTGATACCGCAGGTAAGGCCTTTTATCAAATCGCTGCCGATGTTTTTTCGCAAGAGTCTGACTTTAAAGTTGCTGTAAAAACTATTGGCAAACAAGCAGAGAAGAAAGGTAAGCAACTCTTCTGGCCTATTCGCGCCGCTTTAACGGGTAAGGTACATGGTCCAGAGATGTCGGATCTAAGTGCTTTGCTAGGGATAGAAGAAATCGTAAATCGCTGTAAGCGTGTGGCCTAAGTAGCTAAGTTAATCGCACTCATGGCATATCTATATTTAGCGCTGGCCATAGTATTTGAAGTTATTGCTACTAGTGCGCTAAAGGCATCAAACGAGTTTACACGCCTTGTTCCGAGCATCGTCGTGGTGGTGGGATACAGTTCGGCTTTTTACCTATTAACCCTTGTCTTAAGAACCATACCGTTGGGCATTACCTATGCGGTGTGGTCGGGCGTGGGTATTATCCTAGTTGCACTAGTCGGGTTTGTGTTTTACAAACAGACTCCCGACGTTCCTGCAGTAATAGGTATGATTTTAATTATTGCCGGTGTCGCGGTGATTCACTTATGTTCTAAAACAATTAATCACTAGTGTCTATTTTGATGGGCATTAGTCGAATAGATTTTTACGAAACTGCCTTGGCCTCACACCTGTCCAAGTATTAAATGCTCGGTTAAACGAATTGGTATCCTCAAAGCCGAGTAAAAAAGAAATTTGTGTGGCTGACATTTTTGAGTTTTTAAGATAATGCAGCGCCAGTTCAAGCCGCGTATCTTTTAAAACCTTTTTAAAGCTTGTGCCTTCGTTATGTAAATGGCGTTGTAGGGTGCGCGTACTTACCGCCAAGCGTTTAGCGGTTAATTTCATATTGCCTTGTCCGCTAGGGAGTAATTCTAATAATACGCTTTTAGTTCTTTGTGTAGCACTTGCGTGGTTGTCTAGATCAGATAGCCGTTTTTGAAGACTGGACTCGAACTGTTCCCACATTTTAGTGTTTTTAGTCAAAAAAGGTCGCGTTGCATCTTCAGTCGAAAAGTATATTTCAACCGATTTACCTTGCTTTGGTGCTATACCAAAGTAATCCTTATAAAGTTCAGGGTTTTTGGGGATTTGTTTCAACTTAACAAGCTTAGGGACGATGTGATGTCGCGTTGCTACGCGCGCGAGTTCAGTCAAAAATACTAACTCGGTTGCGTTAAATGAATTAGGTACATGGTCGGTGTAGTCTAGGCAGCCAACAATTACCCGAGTTTCTGTGGTGTCTATGTCGATATCCAAAGTCATTGGGCAAGTGAGACGTTTATATTGATTCAATCTTTGTAAAGCAATATTAAGGTTGGGGCTGCATAGACAAGCAAAGATAGATGGATCAAAAGCTCCAGTCAGAATCGATTTTCCTACAGGTAGCGCGATATCACGATCACCTGCGATATTCTCTAAGCTACGCCAGAAGTGAAAGAAATCGGGTGTGCTAAGCGACATGTTTTCTCTTACAAGTAGGTCAGCGGGTAGCCCAGCATGTTTAAGCAGATTGCTTATGTTGATCTCTAAGTCGGTAATAATAATTTTCCAGCATGGGTGAACTAAAAACCGGTTTGAATCTTTCATCACGCCGCCATCATGTTGAATGTAAGTAAAGTATTATTGTTATCTGAGTCTGGGCTATACGGATAGCTTTTTAGTATGCCTGCTAGCACGAGGAATACAGAACCGAAACAGTTCCCCTCGATTTGAGGGCGAGAATTGACTATATTTCTATCTTCCATGGCTCCGTGTAAGCCAAAACCAGCATTGTTTATGAGTGTGACGCAGCTGTGGTCGGCTTCAGTGGTGTTGACAACGTATTGGGTGTTGTCATCCTTGCTTATATCAAACCTTAACGGTTCGGATACTATTTCCTTTAGGTATTCCATTAACTTAGCGTCTTACTGCTCTATAAGCAGTCAATTATTTATATATCTACCATGGTCAACTTTGTAAGGTTTTACAATAAGAAATTTTACATGGCTATTTAATACCAAATTATTCATGGTTTATTACTTTTTGTGAATTAGTAATAGATGAATAAATATTAGATGCTGATCGTCAGTACAAAAAATAGCAAATTACGCCATTTTTGATACAGAATATGCCATTCAAAAATTTTGTATCGATGATGCACAATTTCGTACATGTGTGCAAAAGTATTTGAATTTCGCAAGGGTTTGCTAATCAAATTTGAAAACCAGTCGTTTAAATAAGTGAGTTAATCTTTTTGAGAAATAGACATGGGTCAGGAAATTCAGCACGGTCATTTTCGCAAACAAGATTTTGATGAATACAATCGCCGGCTGCAGCGTGAGACAGAGCTGTTACAGACTTATTTTGACGAGCAGCGTTTTTCAAATACCGACGGTGAGCTAAAAGCGGGTTTCGAAATGGAAGTTTGGTTGGTCAATGATCATGATCAGCCGCTGGCAGAAAATGAAGACTTCTTAAAAAACGCTAACCACCCCTTTCTCTGCCCTGAGTTGGCGCGCTTTAATGTCGAAATAAACGGTACACCAAGAGTGCTACACGGTAAGGCGCTCAGCCTAATGCAGGCCGAGTTTGAAGAAACATGGAAGCATAGTTACAAGACAGCTAATAATATGAATGCGTCTTTATTGTTAGCGGGCATTCTTCCGACACTGCAAGAGCACGAATTAACGCTAGACAATATGTCAGCGATGACACGCTACAAAGCATTAAACGAGCAAGTCAGGCGATTGCGTCAGGGCGCACCGATCAAGTTAGATATCGCTGGTCAAAGGCAACACTTACAAACCTGGCATAAAGACGTGATGTTGGAATCGGCGGCGACCTCACTACAGGTGCATTTGAAAGTGCCACAGCAGTTAGCCGCCCATGCCTATAACGCCTCAATGCTTGCCTCGGCACCCATCATTGCTCTCAGTGCAAGCTCACCGTATTTATTTAATTACGATTTATGGGCCGAAACCCGTATTCCCGTATTCGAGCAAGCCGTATCCGTGGCCACCGTTGAAGGTTTTCATAATGAAAGAGTGACCTTTGGCAGCGGCTATGCGCATGAGTCATTGATGGAATGTTTTATCGAAAATCGAGAATGTCAGCCAGTGCTGCTACCCGAAATGCTCGATGACGACCCGGAATCATTCAGTCATTTAAAATTACATAATGGCACCATTTGGCGCTGGAATCGGCCCTTAATTGGCGTCAATGAAGACGGTAGCCCGCATCTGCGGATCGAGCACCGCGTCATACCAGCCGGCCCAAGTATTATTGATAGCTTTGCCAACGCCGCCGCGTATTACGGCCTGATAGGCAAATGGTTAGCCGAGCCTACGCCAGCGCCAACCAAGCTAGCCTTTAGTGATGCGCGGACAAATTTTTATGCGGCGGCACGCGATGGTTTAGACGCCGAATTAGTTTGGTTTGATGGCCGTAAGGTCAGCGTAAAAACCTTATGGTTGGAATCATTACTCCCTCAAATGCTTGAAGGCTTAGAACGACTAGAAATCGACCGCGACGATATAAAGGTCTATAGTGAAGTCATAGAAGGTCGGTTGAGAACTGGGTGCAATGGCACGACCTGGCAGCGCGAGTTTGTCGCCAAGCATGATGCGGATATGCATGAACTGACAGCGACCTATCATGAAAATCAGCGCCAGGGTCAGCCAGTGCATGAGTGGAAGATTTGAATGCTAGAAATCTTAGAAAGCCTACCTGAAGGTTTATTAGAGCTCGAAGCCGATGAGCTACACAAAAAGCTCAAAGGGCCAACGCTTATCCATATAAAAGGCCGACGTCATCAACCATTATTTGTTTCGGTGCTTATGCACGGCAATGAAACCACAGGCTGGGTTGCAATACGTAGCTTGCTACAAGAATACGCAGGCCGAAAACTACCGCGCTCCTTATCGCTATTTATCGGAAATGTTGAAGCGGCACGTCATAACAAACGTTTTCTCGATCATCAGCCTGACTACAATCGGGTTTGGGAGCACACAGAAGGAGAAACCCTAACGGCTGAACACGCAGTCATGCAACAAGTCGCGGAAATCATGCGCGAGCGAGAGCCTTTTGCCAGTATCGACATCCATAATAATACGGGCCTAAACCCGCACTACGCCTGCGTCACCACATTGCAGCACGACGCTTTGCACCTAGCTGCCATGTTTAGCCGCACCGTGGTTTATTTCACTTATCCCGATACCGTACAGTGCGCCGCTTTTGCCAAGTTTTGTCCGTCAATAACAGTGGAATGTGGTCAACCCGGCCACGCTTATGGTCAAGGTCATGCCAGAGAGTTTCTCGACGCCTGTTTACGCTTAACGGAATTACCACAACATGCTGTAAGCCATAACGATGTCGATTTATTTCATACCGTCGCTGTAGCGAAGGTACCCGAGCATGTTAGTATCAGTTTTAATGGCGAAACCTGTGATCTAAACTTCGTAGAAGACATCGATTATTTTAATTTTAGAGAGCTACCCGCTGATACGACACTGGCCCAGATAAGAACCAATAACCCAATAGAGTTAGAAGTGCGCGACGCTCATGGCGAAGATGTCAGTGGAAAGTATTTTCGGGTTAGCGAAGGTGAGTTACGTACAGCCTTACCGGTTATGCCATCAATGTTATGCCGATCGGTCAAAGCCATCCGGCAAGATTGTTTGTGTTACTTGATGGAAAGATATTCTTTATAGGAAGATCGAATATCACTGTATTAAAAATAGCCGAGTAGAAATAACTCTACCCGGCTCAGCTACAAAGATTTAGCCCAATTCGAGATAGCGTTAATTTTGGATGAGGCTTCGGCTTATGTTTTGGCCATTAAAGCTAAGGTTTAGTGCGAAATCGAACGGAGCCACTAGGTTTTGTGCTAGGTCAGCTGTGTAGAAAAACTGCACATTGGTTCCAATGCTTTGAAATGCTGCAGTAATGTCGGCGCCTTCTGCTAAGAAGAAATCTCCACCTGTGCTATCAGCAATTCGTTGAAGGGAATCATTGTCGGAGAATTGACCAAAGCCAATAGTAAATACTGGAATATTTTCAGCATTTGCTGCATTAATAAGTTGGCTTTCATCGATGAGGCTGGCGTTGTCACCTCCGTCTGTCATCGCGATGAGGACTTGACGAGTATTGCTGCGTGGGGCGATACGTTCTAAGGCGTCATTTGTCGCACTGTAAAAAGCTGTCAAGCCTCCAAATGGATAGAAGGAGCTGATACTAAAGTCTGGAGTATCGGGGTGTAGTGGGACACCTGTTGGATCTCCATATAATTGTGAGCTAGGTGTGTACGCGTCAATAATGAACCTAAGGTCGCTACTATTAACCGTGAACCCATCAGTAGAAAAAGCGTAAGTGGTGGGCATGCCATTGGCATCGTTAATATCAAATAAATTACTGATACTCATATCGTCTATGACGTTGATTTGATTGTCAAAGACAGTAACTAGCACTTCGTCGCTGGCGCTTTTCTGGTCTAAGAACTGGTGCGCTGATAATGCTGCTAACTCGTACTGTGTGAATGGGTCGGGGTTGTTTGGGTCATTTGGATCAACAACGGTAAAAGACATAGATGTGCTGGCATCCATCACTAACCCGACTGATGTGGCTTCAGCTGAGGCGCCACTTGCATTGGGTGAAGTGGAAATATTGATAGGGGTACCATTAAGTAAGGCGCTAAATGCAGAAGGTGGTGCGCCAATCACGGCTGTGCCGGTCGCGCTATCGACAATAGTGAAGGCAATAGTGTCGTTATCGAGCAAGCTTAGAGAGCCAATTTCGTAGTCAGATGTATCCGGGATTGTGCTGGCCAAGCCACCTGTTTGGCTATTAGCGCTGAATTGTGTGACAGGGACGGTAATGTCTCTTACCCCCGTTGCTGTTGCACTGACACTGCTCGCTGTCATCGGTGCGCTCAGGCTAAACATGCCGCATTCATCTGTTATTGTCGTGATGCCTAGGCTATTTCCTGCTTGGTTTAGAAGGGTAATATTTGCATTGGTTAGTGGATCGTATCCCATAGGTATATTCGGGCAATCCGTTTCTTGCGCCATAAAGATGCGACCATTTGACGCCACAGAGATATTTGACATCGTAGTTTCGATGGGCTCTGGAATTGCTAAGCTTCCAGCTAAATTTTGATTTTGAATAGGGTTGTTTGATTCAGGGGTAGACGTATCATTTGTATTAGTATTCCCACCCCCGCCTCCGCCACATGCGGTGACGAGTAATGAGCCTGTGATCATTGCTATTGAAGAGTATTTTGAGCTAAGCATTTCCCTTTTTCCTCTCATGCTGATTAAAAATAACCAAAAGTATAAGTACATTCATATTCAGTACATAATTCTCAATGTGAGGATTAGAGAAAATATTTTTTATATTAGATTTCTTTTGGTAAAAACTGATTAATTATTTAGTAGTTGATCGGTTTTTTCAGGTTTGGATGATTGCTAATAGTGCATGAGTAGTTAAACGATGGTTAAAACAGAATAGATACTTTATTATCAGATGTAAGCTTATTGCATTAAATATAAATCTTTATTTTTCAATAATTTATGTTCATATTAGGGTAATTTTTCTCAAAACCGACCATAACGATGAATAGCGTTAAATTGGAGATAATCATATGAGTAATCTAAACGTTTACTTAGTAGCTTTATTTATTTCGCTTTTCACATTGATGGAAAGTGGTATTGCCCATGATCGTGAGTATCATTTAAAAGGTGATTTTCAAAGAGTATTAATTGAGGAGGCGTTGGCTCTAGATTACCCGCCAGAGATGGCGTTAGCTGTAGCAAAAGTAAGTTCTAATTTTAAGCCTGGTCTTATAGGGTTTAACGATAGGTTTGGTATTATGCAGATTAGCACTAGAATTGCTAAGCGATATAGTCTGAAAATAAGCCAATTATGTGAACCTCGATTAAATGCGCGTACCGGAATAAAGTACTTGCAAGACTTGGAAGCTGAATTTGGAAGCGTGGATTTGGCTTTGGCTTATTATCATAAAGAGAGTGATAAGCCCTTTTATATTAAGGAGCCGATTAAGGATGGGAGTGCGCTACGGTTTGCTAATAAGGTACTATCATACTCATGGAGATATAAGGATTATAAATTGATTCATGAAGTCAGTGCTGATGATTACAGTGCGGGTAAGTCTGGTGCGCTAGACTTTGTTGGTAGCAATAATTCATGTTTTTCAGCAAATAAACGCCTCTCCATTGATAGAACCGGTCATTCTATAAGAGAAATGGTGCTGGATTGGGAAAGTGTTTACGAATGATAGGCTCCAGATATAAGTGAGAAAACATAATGTATGGAGTCAGTGAAGAATTAGCTTCGATAATCAGTGCTATCTGTGATAGCACTGATAGCAATGGCAATCAGCGCTTTTCTAAAGAAATTTGTGATGATTTTAAATTCAGGGTGGTTTCTAGAAACTTAAATTGGCCAATTTGGTGGTTAGTGAATATTGTTGCCGCAATCGAGTCAACGCAACCAAAAGGCCATACTGGTTCCGCGACACTTAATTTTTTTTGGGTGAGTGAGAACTTTAGCAAGTCTAGATTTAAGGATGCATTTTCTGGTCAGTACGAAGCTAATAACATCAATGTTGAATATAACGATAAGCTGAAAATTGTTTACTGTGATGGTGAGTTTTCGTTATCGTCCAGCCAGTTTCCATTAATAGTTGCCACTATTGAATTATTAGTGTCTCTTGATCCATCAATTTATTATCGTTTTGCGAGTCTGGGTGAACAGCCAAGTGTGAGCTTAGTTGATAAGGTCTCGAAGCAGCTTCAATCAGAGGTCAATCAGTATTTAGCTGAACATACTCAACCTCAGCAGCAGCAGAGGAAATGTCGTGAGCTTATTAATTGGATAAATGAATATTCGGGTGAAGAATACGATCAAGGTGCCATTAGAGATGAGTTGATACTTGATTTTTGGACAAGCGCTGCAGACACGTCTGATTTGGATTTTAAGTTATATAACAATGTGGCAGAGAGCTTTATCGATTTGTTTCACGTGTTTGAAGTAAGCGCAAGTCAGTTTCATATAGAGAATTCTCTAGCGCTTGGCTCAGATATTGAACATGGTGAAATAGATCTAGATAGATTCAAAGAGGGGTTGATTGTTTGCAATGATGATTTTCAATTTCTTTTTAGATTAAAAGAAGGACCGCTTAGTAATATTAAGTTTTTATCTGATAAAGATTTAAAGATTCTGTCGTCTGTTGAATACGCTGGGAGATCTGTCTTTAGGTTATCACTTACCTTGGCACGTATGGCGTGTTTTGGTAGACATCAAGTCAGTATTAGCCAGTTTATAAGAAAAGATAAGGTGAATAAGTTAACTGAGTTGGTCTCGTGCGTGGGTGTGATGACTTACCAAGATTATATTGAAGCCTTATCCCAGATTAAAATTAAGTTAGAAAAAACCGATGCTTGCATAGTTCATATTTTATTAACGCACGGTCATATAGAAGGGGCTGTAAAGTTAATCCAGCGTTTACCGGAAGAATTAAAACGAGTATTAAGAGCAAAGTTGGGTGTTGACGGTGAGGAGGATATAGCTTCCTTGCTGCTCGATAGGTCGTCTGAAATGGCGTTACAATTTCCTGATTTGAATAAGTTATTTCGTGGATATAAGTCTGCTTATGACTCCATTAACCGCGAGGGGTTTAAGCATATGCCTTCTATAGAAGACTTGGAACACTATATAGTTGGTTTGGAAATTGTTCAAAAAGCGATAAAGCTTATTGATGGCTATATTACTATATTTGAAAAAGAAATAAATACAGATTTACTTCATGGTCGAGTTTTCAATGCGGATTTAGGGGTATACAAAAAAGGTTTTGAGAAACTGTACAGGGAATGGCTATGAATGATAAAACAGAGAAGCCTGAACAGTTGTCGGTTGAGTGCGCATATAGCCTACTGAGAGGGATGCGTGCATTAAATAAGCCGACTTTGACTACTAAAGCTGTTATTTTTAACGATTTATATTTGTATGTTATGGGTAGTGATCGGGTTGATAGGTCGGCTGTGGAGCAAGTGTTGGAGGGAAATGAAAAACTAAAATCTGTATATGAAAAAATGCTTTATGGTGAAAGACTATTTTATACTCAGCGTTTAGTCGCTGCTGAATCTAATGAACATATAGACCAGCGTTCAGGGGAAGGGTTTGTACTAAAAATACGGGAATCTAAGGCTGATTCGAATCAATACTATTTGATTCTTGAAGTAGACCCATTGTTATATAGAAAAGCAAAACGTACAGTTGTATTGCATGCATGTACAGATAAAGTGACTAGTTCTTGTGTTTTCCCGGCGTTATATGATGGAAAAACTCAACTAATCGTAAGTAAAGGCGATAAGTTATTGACTCTACTGAGAGAATCAGACCCAGAAATTAGTATCGTTTAGCCTGACAAAATATAGTAGATGGCCACGCATATTTTTATTGCTACGACTCAAGGTCCGGTAGCTATACAAAAAATTACAGAGGAAGAAGCAGATGTTCGCTCAGTAGTATGTATTGATGGGGGCAGTTGGCCTGCGACTATTTCTGATCGCTATTATGACTTTGTGAAAAAAGGCACGGGAGTTATTGCACGGGAATTCGGTCATGATGCTTACCGAATAGATGTTAGTGCTAATATCGAGAGCGGTAATAGCTGGCAACTCGCCGTATATTTTGCGCACCAATTACATAAGCTAGGACGCCTAGGCAATGGCCAACCTCAAGACAATGATCTTGTCATATTGGCCACAGGTGAAGTCGATAATGGGCTAAATATTAGAGCAGTAAGTTCTGTGCCTAAAAAAGCGCAAGAATCCCTCTCCTTATTGCAACGTTGGTATGAAAGTAATATATCTGTAGCGTTTATTTTACCTGAACAAAACAGGGACTTGTTATGTGCGGACTGGTTGGCTGATATCGGCGTTAGACCTCAGTGGTGTACACTTTCTTACCTTGATCGACCAGGAAGCATCACTGATATCGAAGCGTTGTATTGTGAGCCCAAAACATTCGCTATAGTATCCAAGCAGCGAAACAAAAACTTAAGAGTCGCAGGTTTGATTTTTGCGATAGTATTTTTAGCTATTTCAATTATAGCAGTAGGCTTAGTGTCAGATAAGAAAGAAATAAATATAGCTGACCAGGAATTGCTTGATCGTAGTGCGGAGCAAGACGTAATAACTACAGTAGACCAGGATGGTGTCTTATCTGCCGACGTTGAAGATATTAGTGAGTTTCAGCTGGTTGCGACCTTCAACTCAGGAAGTGGTGATTGTGGCGACACAGATGTACGCAAAGCCCAATTTAAGCTTGATGATACAAGATATTTTGATGAGCTTAAAAATTATCGTGATATGTGTCAGTTAGTACTAATTCATACTGCTCTACCTAATAGCAGTTACTATGTAGAAGCATTAAGCCTTAATAGTGCTAGGCCGATCCCATCATTTAAGCTGCCTAGCGAAGGTTGGCAGCTAGCAAATCCCAAGAGTCGAACAAATCATTTATATGCTTGGTTAGTATTTGAGAACAAGCCAAATACTAATAACTGGAATAGATTTATTAAGGCGCTGGAAAAGCAAAATATTCTTGACCAGGATAAACTCAAGCTAGACGGCGAATTGGAAAAAATATTGTCTACAAATAATTTGTCAGCAAATGTTTTTCGTCATTCGCTTAAGTACTAACTAACGTAAAAGTCAGTTACCCGCATAGAAGCCAATGGCTTTTTTTATTCATACTTAGTGTCAGCACAATTCTGGTATATTTAGCGACTTTATGAGCAATTTGGTAAATATGTTTGATGCGTGTTAAATAATCTTGTATAAATAAAGACCTAACCGCGAGCAAGCAGTTGGGAAGGTTACTGTGATAGAAATATAACAAATCTATAAAAAACCTATCACATTTTGGTTTTTGCTAAATTATCAGTAAAAAACTGCTCTGATCTTTACATTTTGTAGGTATTAGTCTGTTAAGGGAGTCTGAAAATGTTTTTTGTGCCTACTCGCTTGGTTGGTTTGTGTTTGCGCACACCAACGTCTTCAAGCAGTAAGTTGCTTTTTGCTGGTTTTCTAAGTGTATGCCTCATATTTTTGTTTTCGGTGGAAATTGCAGCTGAGCAGTTACCTGACGATTTCAGTAAGGTTCGAGTTACTTATGCTGGATTCGCGATGGTGGGGCGTGCCGTAGATATTCAGAACACTTACCCGTATAGCGCTAAGATAGAGAAAGAAATTCAAAGGAAGGTCTATAAGTCTATTGAGGGAGTACAGCCAAAGTTTTATAGCCTCGTGACTGACGATTTGGGCCAAGCTGATAAAGGCGACAGCGTTTCCTTAGCGTTGGTTCTTGATCATGAAAAAGTCAGTGTAGAAAAAATCGCTGAGTTTCATAAGTTACTCATACAAATATCTGCTCAAGCTATCGTCTACGATTTTGCTGAGGACGAGGGTGCTATTATTGCAAGTTACCCAGTCGTTTTACCTCCTTATATCGAGCTTTTTGATGCGCCGCCGAGTGAAGAAGAAATAGCGAATTTAATCCATAGTTATTATTTCGGTGGCTTAGTAGCTTTCGACTCCGATGCAAAGGAAATGAAGCCGCTAGGGAGTTTAGTGGATCAATTTCAAGAGGTCGTAGCGAATTCCCCAATAAAACTGAAGTACGCTAGCGAGATTGGTATAGGGGAGATAGCTATTCAAGATCGTGCAAAAGCGCTTTTGCCAACTCAGGATAGAGAAGACGATACAAGTTTGCGCTTTACTCTTGCACGTTACCTAGCCAGTCAGCTTGCCATTAATCAACAGGTATCGGTTATTCCTCGATCTATAGATGCGTCTATCGGTAAGATGGCTTTGCGATTTACTGGAGAGCGTAGTCACAAATTTCTCACACTGCCAAAACCTGACTATCTATTAGACCTCGACATTAGAGCTATTCAAGAGAAAGTTGTTAAGGAAACCAAAATAGGTGAAGTAAGAGGTTATCGGACAATCGGACGTTTTAATTTGCGTTATCAAGATGGCGTTGATGATGAACCGATATTTTCTCGCCCCATACGCAGTGATCGCTTTAAGTCTATACCTAAAACGATGTTAGTGGATGAATGGGCACCTAGAGAAGCGAGTTTATTAGGTTTGATTGAAGAGTTTGCCGAGAATGCTTCCTCACCATCTAAGAGTTGGAAAAAGCATCAACAACTGACAAAAAGTGATTTGAAACAATTTAGACAGCTTAAGGAGATATTGGCGTTATGTCGTTAGTAAAAAACATTTTCATTATAGCTTTTCTTTTTTCTGTTTGTTTACCTGTTATGGCTCAGGAGACGAGTCAGGTCGGTCAGGCGACTATTGATATTAAAGGTAAAAAACCAAAATCTACTGAAGTGAGAGTGGCGAAAAAGAAGGCTCAAATAAAAGCACTGGAGCGTTTTTTAGCAAACGACCAATCCAAAATACGTCTTTACGATAGATGTTTACGAAAAGGTATCGAAGATAGGCTTAAGGATTTTATTGATGCCGCACATGTGGTTAGGGAGGATACAGATAAAAGCGCTCGACAATATTCGGTAACCTTAAAGGTTAGTATTAATAGCGTAAGGTTGGACAATGTACTAGAGGGTGAGTGTAAGGGGCCAGCGACAGAAAAAGGCCGAATTAGCTTTGTATTTTTGACCCGTCAACAAGTGTCATCTGATGGTTATAAAGTGCCTAAGAGTAACCGCAGTGTAGAAAACACGTTGAAAGAGGTTTTTCTCAATAACACCTTTAAAGTGGTATCAAATAATCGTTTAGAAAAAGCCAATAGACAGTTTAAGAAGTCTGAGATGGAGCAAGAATATGTTGATAGTGGTGAGATACAGTGGAGCATTGCTGAGGAAGCTGTAGCGAGAGTCAATAGTGACTATTTTGCTTTTGGTACTTTTGATATACGGCAGGCCGGCACAGATGATGTAACGGGTAAGCAAGCGGTTTCCGTTGTTGTAACAGCAGAATTAATCGATCTTACGAATGAAGATACCTTGGCGGTAATTGGCGATATTCAAGAGCGTGCTATTGCCGAAAGTGATGATGAAGCTGCCACCAAAGCATTAAAAGCCGCTGCAGATAAACTCGCTAAGCGAATGGTGTCGCAGCTTAATGCACAGCGAATTCATTAAGATTGTAGGTAGGAGTGGATGATGAAGGATATGAAAGTCATTCTAAGGGCGCTTAGTTTTCTATTGTGTGTTATATCGTTTTCTGTGTCATTGAATGCAATCGCGAAGGAGGAGGCTGCAGGCAAAAATAGCAATCAAGATCAAGCTATTAGCGGTATAACAGATCAAAGTGAAACAGGTAATGAGGAAGGCGCTGACCTAGCGAATATCGATGAGGAAAACATTGTAGACAAGGAGACTGTTGAGAATGATATTGAGCAGGCTTCTGCTGAAAAAAAACCGAAGAAAAAGCTATTTGGTTTGCCGAAAATTTTGCCTCCCAATAAATGGTTCGCTAAAAAGAAAGATAAGAATGATGTAGAGCAAGAAGACCAAGCTGAGTTGGAGGCTCAGACAGATGAGCCATCAGATGATGTTGGAAATATTACCGCTAGTGAAGAAGGAGTGGTGGATGAAAGCGATCTAGATGAAAAAAATGAGTTGGGTGACACTGAAGTAGTTAACCTAGACGAAGCTGTGAATGATCAAGAAAGAATAGTGCAACTCTATCGTTCATCCAGTGCAAAAATGGCCAGAGCACAAGCACAAATAGCCGAAGCAATAGGACTTAAAGAGGAGGCGCTGTTGATGAGGGCTGAGGCTGAAGCACTAGAATCAGATAGTGCTAAGGGACAGAGTAAAAAACTCAAAAGTTATACTAAGACATCTAAGAAAACGAATAAGGCAATTTCGAAAAGACTTGAGCAGAAGAAAGAGTTAAATCAGGAAGAGCAAGAGAAGTTTGCAAAAGGAATGTTACTTTATGCAAAGGGCTCTGTTGCGACCACACATTTTGCCAATGAGATGAGGCCATTTTATGCATCTCTTCTTCGGCAAGGTAAGGTTTCTCGTGGTGGTAGCGGAATAGAAGGGCTTTTTGGTAAAGCAAAGCTCTTATTTGATCAAAGTGTCAGTAGTTTAGGTACCGCGCTCTATATTGCAAGATCATCACCTAAAGTCATACATGGGCATAGTCAGACAATTGCTAAATTACAGAGTTATGCAAAAAACCAGAACTTAGATATTCCTGATGATGCTAATGAGAAGCTTGATGGATTTTCGGAAGATACTGACTGGAAGAATGTATAAATGAATGGAAATATAAAAGAGATAGTCTATATATTGAAAGGGTCTATAGCGAAGTGTGTCTTTTTAATAGTGCTAGCCTTATCCGTTTCTGCTTGTGCAACAGATGGTGAAAACCGATTAGGCAGCGAAACTGATCAGGATTATACGCTGACATTTGACGGTTTTTCTCCTAATGAAGTCCTTGAGTTCGAGGACACGTTAACCAGGTTCTCAGAATATCGTTCGCATCGTTTGGTATATAGCGGTGAGCGACATGCAGAATATGTATATTCAATGGCATTAAGTGCCGAGCGACTTAACAACAGCTTACGTGCAATATTGGGTAGCTTAGAACTTAAATCTCTCGTCAGGTTTTCAGCTGATAACCACTTTGAATTGAAAAAAGTAGTTACCAGGAAAAATAAAGGATTAGATCAAGACTATAGCTACTAGTAGGAATAGATACGGTTTACACAAAAAAACGTTCTAACCCTTACATAATAATTTATGAATCAACTCTCTAACGTAGATCGAGGAAAGTGAAAAATGAACAACGTTAAAAAAATAATGGTGGCTACCTTATTAGCTGCGTCAAGTTGCATTATGGTGGCTGTGCCTGGCATTGCTAGTGCGGCAGATAAACCAAACCTGCTTATTTTTAACGAAGACTCTGATAAAGATACCGTACCAAGAAGTAGCCGGGTATCAAAACGGGTGATTTCTTCGATAACTAACCAGTTGAGTGATCAGGGGTTTGACGTTTATGACGAAACCGCATTAACCCTTGATGGGTTTAAGCAGGGCAGAAGCCGTCGTACTGATGCTGAGCTCATTGATATCGCAAGAACTATTCAGCGGCCACCCATTGATGTTGCTGTGATATATTCGATTTATGCCAGTGCTAAAGCTCTTCCTCATACAACAAAAATTAGAACGCGTATTGAGGGCCGGATTCTTAATGTAAAGACCGGACAACGATTGGGTAATTTTGAAGTTGAAAGCCCAAAGGAATGGATCGCAGACGATGCTAAATGTAACCGTGAGTGTATTTTAGAATCTATCGGTGGAGCAGGTAAGATTTTAGCCGAGGATCTGGGCGCAGTGCTATATGAAAAGCTTGCCTGGATCGTTGACCCAGATAACGATGGTGTTGGTGATGACAATAGCGGATTGCCTAGTGCTTATACCTTGCTGTTCCAGGGTTTTAATGAAGATGAGATTTTTGAAATTGAAGAGTTTATGTTGCAGTTTAGCGGCTATAAGACACATCGTCCTGTTTACACTAGCAAGACTCGTGCAGAGTTCTGGTACGAAACTTCACTAAAATCAGCAAAGATGAATCGTAACCTGCGTAAAATGCTTGAGCACCTAGATATGAATTCTCGAGTACAGTTTTCTGGTAATACTTTTACCATTCAACGCATTACTCTACGCGGTAAAAACCGTAGCAGTTCAGAGTTTAATGATTGGTAGACTGTCAAATAAACACATATTTTTATATAGATAAAAACAACTAAGGCCATCATGAAACTCTAATGATGGCCTTTTTTATGGAAGCAGGTTTTGTTCCTAAAAATGTGCTCGCACGATATAGCGATGGATTGGAAAAATAAAAATGAAAGCCTATATTACTTTGATACTAACATGGCTATTGGTTGCCGTTAGCGGCACGGCTTTAGCCACTGAAATGAAAACCCTGTCAGACTTTGATGCAGAGGGAGAAGAACGCGTTACAGTAATTATTAATCTAAAAACAGATCAGACAGACGATGGTGGCGGTAACGAAATAAGTGATGGTTGGCTAAATCTTGGTGACTATATTGTTGAAGCGCAAGCAAAGCTTAAGGATCAAATGGGATGGCGTAATGTTAATGAAATCGTTGCGTTAGAAACATTGCCTGTAGTTGGTAAGTCGGTAACACGGTCTGAATTGGAAGAACTGTTGGCGTCAGACCTAGTAGAAAGTGTTTATAAATCAGAAGAAGTTGAAGCATCACTTTTTCGCTCGGCCAAGGCGATTGATCTTCCCCCGGTAGGACCTGAATACAAAGGAGGCAAAGGTTATTCTGTGGCGGTGCTTGATACGTCGATGGATACCAGCCACCCATTTATAGCAGGTCGTGTAGTGGGTGAGGCTTGTTTTACTCTTTTTGGGCAGTGTCCTAATGGAAAAAAATCAATGGAAGGTAAGGGTGCCGCGAAGCCCAGTGAGGGCTGTTACAAAATTGGGCAATGTAGCCATGCTACTCATGTGGCAGGTATTGTAGCAGGTAAAGCTAGCGATATATGGGGCGTAGCATCGGAAGCTGATATCGTTGCGGTGAGAGTACTGAATGATAAGAGCTCACGAAATGCTGATTTGCAAATTTTGTTAGGTCTGGAATGGGTGCTCAAAGTTCACAAACAATACAATATTACGGCAGTGAATATGAGTCTTGGTGGCGGTGGTCCGTATAAATCGCACTGTGACAAACGAGCCGGTGGCGGGAACTACGTCAAGCTAATAAAGCGCTTACAAGATTTGGGTATAGCAACTATTGTGGCAACTGGCAATAATGCGCAAAGGAGCAAGCGGTTTCTCAAGGGGATATCAGCACCCGCCTGTATATCAGGTGTTATTTCGGTAGGGGCTACAGATAATGATGGCGAGCATGCTGCAGTCTATTCAAATAGCGCCTCGTTTGTTTCTATAATGGCGCCAGGTGGTGATAGCAGCCGTGGTGCGGCTATTTATTCATCTGTACCTTCAGGCGCGGGAAAATTTTTTAAGAAGGTATATAATCTGCCATGCAGTGAAGATAATTTATATTGTGAATTTAACGGTACTTCTATGGCAGCGCCTCAGGTCGCTGGTGCGTGGGCAGCAATTAAGAGTACGTATCCAAAGGCAAATTTTGAGCAAATCAAACAAGCTTTACTGTCTGCGCCAACGTTTACTGATCAGCGTAATGGGTTAAGTTTTCCTTTATTAAATGTCAAACATTCTTTGCAAGCGCTTGCTGGTGACGTACCAGTTAAAGAAACGCCCAAGACTAGTCCTAAGCCGAAACCCGACTCAGAGGTAGCTAAGAAGCCCACGAAGCCACGTGTGGTTCAAATGCCTGAGCAAGAGTCTCGTCCTGATACAGAGAAAAAGCGTGCTCCTAAACCAGCGCCATCTGATGAACGTATTGAGGGTATTTTTGTAGACGATTCAGAATCAAGTGAAGAAATTAGGTGGTAACTATGAAAATAATCATCGTCTTAACAAGTCTAATAGTGGTTCTGTCAGCGTGTACAACGTCAGAAAGCCAGACAGTGACATCGATATGTGATCATACAAAACATCAAGAAATATGCGCTAAAGTAGAGATAGATGGGCAGGTAGACCTAATTGTTAATTTGTCATCTGAATTGACAGATATTGATCAGCGCAGTCAGCTTATCGATATTTTAGAAAGTCTCGGCTTTAAGATCACCTCACAGCTTGAGACGTTACCCGTGGTTGGTGTGATTGCTTACCCTGATAACTGGTATTTATTGTCTGAAATAGAGGGTATCGAAAGTTTCTCTCTAAGTGGAACAGTTGATACTTTTTCGGATAATGCCTCAGGCTCTTTATAAAGTTAAAGTTTATTTAGTGATGAGTCCTATTAGATTGAGAGTGGGATGGAGAAAGTGTTCTTAATATATTCAGACGGAAACTGCTTTCATTAGTAGTGTAGTATCAAATTTTGTAACCGATTTTATGTGGTTACTACTAAAAAGCTTCCTAATTTATCACTGCTGTCCCATTAACTTTCATAGCAAGACTATCTGATTATTATTGTGTG
>CAYUVE010000004.1:24990-35317 GCA_964447985.1 uncultured Thiotrichales bacterium | reverse complement strand
GATGCCGCCTGGGGTGAAGTTGCGCGACGTCTTGCACATGAGATTAAAAACCCACTGACACCTATTCAACTTTCTGCGGAACGCATGCGGCATCGTTATTTACCTAAGCTTGCTCCCGAAGAAGCGGGCCTATTGGATCGGTCGACGAATACGATTGTGCAGCAGGTTGAAGTGATGAAGGAGATGGTAAAGGCATTTTCGGACTATGCTCGTGCGCCACGTTTAGAAACTATACCTTTAGATCTCAACCGCCTTATTGAGGAAGCACTGGATCTTTATAGTAGTGAAGACGCTCAGTTTAATGCTGATTTGGCAGAAGATCTGCCTAAGATAGAAGCTGATCGCAGTCGTATTCGTCAGCTGCTGAACAATTTACTTAAAAATGCTATCGAAGCACCGCATGCGTCAAATGAAAGAAAAGTGACGGTGATGACGCGTAGGATTCAAGGCCAGGTGACCGATCTTGTAGAGATGGATATTATTGATAATGGCACTGGCTTTCCAGATGATATCATTGGTGAGTTATTTGAGCCTTATGTGACAACTAAACCCAAGGGTACGGGCTTGGGTTTAGCCATCGTAAAAAAAATAGTCGAAGAGCATGGCGGTATTGTGCGTGCGCAAAACCTTAGAGCGGGTGGTGCCGCGGTGATGATAAGATTTCCCGCATTAGATGCCAAACCTAATAAACTATCGCCTGACAACGATGTAAGTACTATATTGGTTGATAAAGAAAAAACAGAACCCTTTGAGGCATGAGTACTAGTCAACATATTCTCGTCGTAGATGACGAACCTGATATTCGTGAATTGATTCGAGACATTCTCGTTGATGAGGGTTTTGATGTCAGCGTTGCTGATTGTGCAGAAAAGGCTAATGAGGCACGCCGTGGTCGACGGCCTGATTTGGTATTGCTGGATATCTGGATGCCAGATTTAGACGGCATTAGTTTGCTTAAGCAGTGGAATGAAGAAGCGGCGATCAGCTTCCCTGTTATTATGATTTCAGGTCATGGCAATATTGAGACAGCTGTAGAGGCAACTCGCTTAGGTGCCTATGACTTTCTAGAAAAACCTTTGTCGATGGCGAAATTGCTGCTAACCGTGCAACGCGCTCTAGACTCTGCAAAACTTCAGCGCGAAAATTTAAGTTTGAGGCGACAAGCCGAACCCGTCATCGAACCAAATGGGCGTAGCGAAACCATGCAAGCTTTGCGTGAGCAAGCCATGCGTATCGCAAAAACCGACGCCCGTGTGTTGATCACTGGCGAAGCAGGAACGGGTAAAGAAATTTTTGCACGTTATATTCATCAACATAGCAGCCGCTCAGATAGTCCTTTTATAGGCGTAGGGGTGACGTCCATTGCTAATGAGAACGCCGCCGTTGAATTGTTTGGTAGCGAAGAAGGTGACCAAATTTACTATGGGCTTTTAGAGCAAGCCAACGGTGGTACCCTATTGCTTACTGAGATGGCAGAAATGGATCTTTCTCTACAGGCTAAGCTCATTGGTGCGATAGAAAGTCAGTCTTTATTACGTGTAGGTGGTTCAGATCCGGTTAGCTTCGATGTGCGTATTATTGCGGCAAATTTAAGTGATTTGAATGAAGCTGTGGCAGCGCAGCGTTTTCGTGAAGACTTATATTATCAGTTGAATGTCTTGCCTTTGCATGTGCCACCGTTAAGGGAACATCCCGAAGATGTGCCTGAGCTGCTGGATTATTATGTCGAGCATTTTGTTGCTGTAGAAGGTTTATCTTATCGAGGTTTTACTACCGCTGCGCAAAATCGTTTGCGCAATTATGGTTGGCCAGGCAATGTCCGTGAGTTGAAGAACTTAGTACAGCGATTGTTAATACTAGGTGGTAAAGGCGATGTAGACCTGCAAGAAATCGAACAATCATTAGGGTCTGTTGAAGCTGATGCTGAGGTAGTGTCACCTGTTGATTTTGATTTACCTTTACGAGAGGCGCGCGAACGTTTTGAAAAGGCCTACTTGGAACATCAGCTCGCTTTGACCGAAGGTAATGTCGGTAAAGTGGCTCAACGTACTGGTATGGAGAGAACACATTTGTATCGCAAGATGCGTGCTTTAGGCATTAATATTAAGCGCGACTCTACTAATGACAGTTAGCTGAATACAAACTAGTTTGACTAAATCCTATAAGCTTTAGTTTTCGTGCCGAAACACTGTATGTCAGCCGTTTAGAAAAACGCCGTCGTTAAATACTTAAGAATGGACGTGTAAATGAAAATAATCGTACTAGGTGCCGGGCAAGTGGGATCATCTGTCGCAGCGAACCTAGCAGGCGAGGCTAACGACATCACTGTTGTCGATGTTGATGATGACAAATTAGCTACGTTACAAGACAGACTTGATATTCGTACGGTAAAAGGTTGTGCCTCACATCCGCATATACTTGAACGAGCTGGTGCTGCCGATGCGGATATTATATTGGCAGTGACTAATAGCGATGAAAGTAATATGGTAGCCTGCCAGATCGCCTATACGATGTTTCATACGCCAACCAAGATTGCGCGAATTCGTGCTCCTGAATATCTTTCTTATCCGAAACTATTTAATCAAGAAAACCTGCCTATCGATGTATTAATTAGCCCTGAGCAGGTGCTGACGGATTATGTACGTAAGCTCATCGAGTACCCGGGTGCATTGCAGGTTTTGGATTTTGCTGATGGCAAGGTGCAGTTAGTGGCCGTCAGGGCGCACCCTGATAGTCCTTTAGTAGGACATCCATTAAAAGACTTGCAAACGCAAATGCCTAAAGTCGATTTTCGTGTGGCGGCGATCTTTCGTCAAAGTAAACCGATCTTGCCAGAAGGCGATACGATTATTGAAGTTGATGATGAGGTGTTCTTCATCGCGGCAAAGAAATATATCCGACCCATTATTAATAAGCTGCGTGGTGTCGACCGTTCAAATAAGCGCGTAATGATTGCTGGCGGCGGTAATATCGGTTTGCACTTGGCTGAGGCTTTGGAAGGCGAATACCAAGTTAAGGTGATAGAACGTCACCCGGGTTATGCACGACAACTTAGTGAGCGCTTAGATAAATCCATTGTTTTAGTGGGTGATGCAGCAGATAAAGAATTATTGCAAGAAGAAAACATTGCTAATACCGACGTATTTTGTGCGGTCACCAATGATGATGAAGCCAATATTCTCTCTTCGCTATTAGCCAAGCGTTTGGGTGCGAACAAAGTGATGGTGTTAATTAATCGCGCAGCCTATGTGGATCTTATCCAGGGTGGTGAGATTGATATCGCGATATCGCCCCAGCAAGCAACAATCGGTGGCTTGCTGACTCATGTTAGGCGTGGCGATGTAGTGGTGGTGCATTCCTTGCGTCGCGGAGCAGCCGAGGCTATCGAGGCGGTAGCGCATGGTGATCCATCATCATCAAAAGTGGTTGGCAGACAGCTAGATCAAATCAAGCTACCAGCTGGCGCTACCATAGGAGCCATAGTGCGTGACGATGAAGTAATTATTGCGCATCATGACGTAGTGATAGAAGCTGAAGATCATGTCATTTTGTTTATGGTAGATAAACGTCGTATTTCTGAAGTAGAACGTTTGTTCCAAGTCGGGATTACCTTTCTCTAGGCGCGTCAATAGAACCAGCTTATGCAGCTACGCGTTATTCAACGAATTCTTGGCCTTTTACTCATGGTGTTTAGCGTCACCATGTTGCCGCCAGCACTGGTCGGTTTTATCTACAATGAAACGGCGGGTTACTCCTTTTTGTGGGCCTTTGCTTTCACTTTAGTTACCGGTTTGTTGCTATGGTTGCCGGTAAGGAAGTTTGTGCGGGAACTACATTTACGCGATGGGTTTATTGTTGTCGTCATGTTCTGGAGTGTGTTGGCCTTATTTGGGTCGGTGCCATTCTTATTGATTGAAGAGCTTCCAATGTCTTTTATTGAAGCTTTGTTTGAATCGATGTCTGGTCTTACCACTACCGGCGCAACGGTAATCGTCGGGCTTGATGAGTTACCGAAAACATTATTGTTTTATCGACAAGAACTACAGTGGTTAGGCGGTATGGGGATTATTGTTTTAGCTGTTGCCATACTACCTATGTTTGGTATCGGGGGTATGCAGCTTTATCGAGCAGAAACGCCTGGCCCGATGAAAGATAATAAACTTACTCCGCGTATCACCGAAACGGCTAAAGCGCTTTGGTATATCTATCTTGGTTTGACGGTAAGCTGTGCGCTGGGCTATTGGATTGCGGGAATGTCAATATTTGACGCGATAAGTCATAGTTTTTCGACAGTCGCGATCGGTGGTTTCTCCACTCATGATGCGAGTATCGGTTATTTTGAGAGCACGGCGATCGAAGCAGTTGCCATTGTCTTTATGCTTTTAGCGGGCGTTAATTTTGCCCTGCATTTTATTGCTGTAAGAAGTATGCGTGTTACCGCGTATTGGGCTGATGCTGAGTTTCGCGCTTATATTACAGTTTTGATTATTGTTGGAGTCATCGCCTGTACCTATCTTTATTTTAACCACACTTTCGATACTGTTGGTGGCGTATTACATCATGGGCTGTTTCAAGTGGTATCGATAGGCACTACTGCGGGTTTTACTACCGCTGACTATCATAATTGGCCAGGTTTTCTTCCTGCATTATTGCTATTGCTGAGTTTTGTTGGTGGCTGTGCCGGGTCGACTGGCGGCGGCATGAAAGTGATACGCGTATTACTCCTAATTAAGCAGGGCTTGCGCGAGATTTTACGTTTGATTCATCCCAGCGCTGAAATTCCTGTCAAGGTAGGTGGGGTGAGTTTGTCCTCGCGTGTTATCGGTTCTGTATGGGGCTTTTTCGCCTTATATGTCCTAGCTTTTTGTTTTATGTCTTTATTGCTTGCCGCAACGGGATTGGATCTAGTGACCGCTTTTTCAGCTGTTGCGGCATGTATGAATAATCTCGGTCCGGGGCTTGGTGAGGTGGGTGCAAACTATGCATCGATCCCAGACACAGCGAAAGCGATATTATGTTTCGCAATGTTGCTAGGTCGTTTAGAGATTTTTACCTTGTTGGTGTTGCTAACGCCATCCTTCTGGCGGGCTTAACGATAGGGGTTGTTGCTTCCCTCAGGGCGCTTTCTAAATCGTTTATAACTCCATTGATATTGATGGGGAACCTGGCGAATGCATTGTTCTATCGTTTTATTCATTGAAGTTATTGCAAGGGATAAGTCATCGTCGTAAATGTCTTTTTCTGCGGGTATTGCATGAAGACGATAGCCGCGTCCACCATTTAGCCTTTCTGCAAAGCCAAAAATAATCTTAGCCCCTGTCTTTTTACTTAGTTTAGTGGCTAAAGTCATCGTGTAGGCATCCACACCGAAAAAAGGGCTGAATAAGCCGGCGCCTGCTGGAGGTTCTTGGTCTGGTAATAAGGCAATTACGCCGCGGTCCTTGCGTAGTTTTTTCAGCAATTGTCTTGGGCCCGAGTCTTTTGTTGAGACCAGGGTTGCACCGCTACGTTGTCTTGCATGTTTTAACCAGCTTGCCAGTGCCTTTATTTTCGGTGGTTTATAAAGCGTTGTCGCTTGATAATGTTGACCGACATAAAGTCCGGCAATTTCCCAGCAACCGAGATGTGGAGTGAGCAAGATGACGCCTTTCCCCGCTTCTAGTGCTTTATCCAGATGCTCTTTTCCAGAAATCGATTGGATACGTGTAAGCAACCTAGGCGTAGTTCGACACAACATGGCGCCAATTTCCATGATAGCGATACCCGTCTGAGAGAGACTTGCTTTGATTAACTGTTTTTTCTCGTTTGAATCAAGTTCGGGTAAACATAGGCGGATATTGATCTCGGTCGTGCGGCGTAGCTTAGTAGGGAATAGATAGAAACAGTGGCCAAGCCAATTGCCTAAGGACTGAGCTACTGATAGTGGTAGTAACGAGACAAGTCGAATCGAGGATTTGATGAGTAGGCTGCGCATTAAATATAGTAAATGTCTGTTTTTAAAGAGAAAGCGACAACTTAGTGTTAAACTAGATCGCTTTCACGGCGATATAAGTCTGACAAACTTTTAAATATTTATCACATTACACCTACGCATAGTACCTTGAATATGTCTCTACCAGTTGATCAATCTTCACTTCTCAATGAATTGTTGCAAAAACGTATAGCGATCTTAGATGGTGCTATGGGTACTATGATTCAAGGTTATGGTTTAGAAGAAGCGGATTACCGTGGCGAGCGTTTTGCTGACCACGCTTGTGATCTAAAAGGCAATAATGATCTGTTATCCATTACTCAGCCAAAGATCATACGTGATATCCATATCGCCTATCTAGAGGCAGGTGCGGATATTGTCGAGACCAATACGTTTAATTCTACCTCGATTGCTCAGGCGGATTATCAGCTCGAAGAGTGTGTTTACGAGCTGAATTACGAAAGCGCTAAGGTAGCTAAACAGGCCGCAGCAGCCATTGCAGAAAAAACTGGTCAGCCACGTTTTGTTTCTGGAGTGCTAGGACCAACAAATCGTACCGCTTCGATTTCACCTGATGTCAATAATCCCGGCTATAGGAATATTGATTTTGATCAGTTAGTAGAGAGTTATACCGAAGCACTTAGCGGTCTTATAGATGGTGGTGCAGATATCATATTGATCGAGACAATCTTTGATACCTTAAATGCTAAAGCCGCTGTATTTGCTGTTAAGCAGTACTTTGAAACGCAGAAAATAAGTTTGCCGGTGATGATTTCAGGCACTATCACTGATGCCAGTGGCCGAACCTTATCTGGCCAAACCGATGAGGCATTTACCAATTCGCTTCGTCATATCAAGCCCATTAGTATGGGTTTTAATTGCGCGCTAGGTGCGGAACAACTGAGGCAATATGTTGAAGCCTTATCGGGTTACGCGGATTGCTATGTCAGCGCTCATCCTAATGCTGGTTTGCCTAATGAGTTTGGCGAGTACGATGAAAGTCCAGAAGATATGGCCAAAGAGTTGGATGAATGGGCTAGCAGTGGCTTTTTAAATATTATCGGTGGTTGTTGTGGCACAACGCCGGCGCATATCAAGGCTATTACGAAAGCTGTTGAAAAACATCAACCAAGAACAGTTCCAAAGAATAAACACCAGCAACGCCTTAGCGGACTTGAAGCACTTAATATCGATAGCGATAGTCTTTTTGTCAATATTGGTGAACGTACCAATGTTACCGGTTCAGCCCGTTTTAAAAAGCTAATCTTAAATGATGACTATGACGAGGCTTTAAACGTCGCACGACAGCAAGTCGAAAATGGCGCGCAAGTCATCGACATCAATATGGATGAAGGCCTGCTAGATGGTGAGCAGGCCATGGTTACCTATCTCAATCTATTAGTTTCAGAGCCTGACATCTCACGTGTTCCGGTAATGATCGATTCATCAAAATGGAGTGTTATCGAAGCCGGACTAAAATGTTTACAGGGTAAATGCATCGTTAACTCCATTAGCCTAAAGGAGGGCGAGGCCGCATTTCGCGAGCAAGCACAAAAAGTTTTGCTTTACGGTGCAGCGGTAGTGGTCATGGCCTTTGACGAAACGGGCCAAGCAGACACGCAGGAAAGAAAAGTAGAGATCTGTGCCCGTGCATACAAAATATTGGTCGATGAAATCGGCTTTCCGCCAGAGGACATTATTTTTGATCCGAATATCTTTGCTGTCGCAACAGGTATTGAAGAGCATAATAACTATGCCGTCGATTTTATTGAAGCCACACGCGAAATAAAACGCACTTTGCCGCACGCTAAAATCTCCGGCGGCGTCAGTAATGTGTCTTTTTCGTTTCGTGGTAATAACCCGGTACGTGAGGCTATTCATTCCGTGTTTCTATATCACGCGATTAAAGCGGGTATGGATATGGGTATCGTCAATGCAGGTCAGTTAGCCGTCTATGATGATTTGCCTGAAGAACTGCGTGAGCGCGTAGAAGACGTCATCTTAAATCGACGCGATGACGCTACCGATCGCTTACTTGAAATCGCCGATAAGTATAAAGGTGAGGGTGGCAAGCAAGCACAAGCAGACAACCTAGAGTGGCGCGAGTTACCCGTCAAAGAGCGTTTGGCACATGCCTTAGTTAAAGGTATCAATGCGTTTATTGATGAAGATACTGAAGAAGCACGTCAGGGCTTTGCGCGGCCGATTGAAGTAATAGAAGGTCCGTTGATGGACGGTATGAATATCGTTGGCGATTTGTTTGGCGAAGGTAAAATGTTTTTACCACAGGTAGTGAAAAGTGCGCGGGTAATGAAACAAGCCGTAGCTTATTTACTCCCTTACATCGAAGCAGAAAAATCAGCGGGTAATAGCAACGGTAAAATACTCTTAGCCACTGTAAAAGGCGATGTTCACGATATTGGTAAAAATATCGTCGGTGTTGTTTTACAGTGCAATAACTTTGAGATAGTGGATCTCGGTGTCATGGTGCCTGCCGCAAAGATTTTAGAAACCGCGGCCAATGAAGAAGTTGATATTATCGGTCTATCCGGTTTGATAACACCATCGCTTGAAGAAATGTCACATGTTGCGAAGGAAATGCAACGCCTTGACATGGATATACCTCTCCTTATTGGTGGCGCCACAACATCGCGTGTCCACACGGCAGTTAAGATCGCGCCAGGCTATGAGTCGCCGACTGTCTATGTCAAAGATGCTTCACGAGCAGTCGGGGTTGCGCAAAACTTAGTGAGTGAAGACTTGCGTGATCCATTTGTTGCTGAGTTAAGCAATGAATACGAACAGGTACGTGAGCGGCATAAAGGTAAGCAGGCGAAAACTAATTGGCTGAGTTTAGACGATGCGCGTGCTAATAAAACCCAGGTAGATTGGCAGAACACTGCACCGATTAAGCCTAAGGAATTAGGGCTAACTATCATAGAAGATCAAGATCTGTCGGTATTAAAAGATTATATTGATTGGACACCATTCTTTAAGACCTGGGAGTTAGTCGGTAGCTATCCAAAAATACTTGATGATGAAGTGGTTGGCGAAAGTGCGCGCAGTCTATTTGCTGATGCTAAAACCATGCTGGATAAAATCATCAACGAAAAATGGCTGCGAGCCAAAGCGGTGTTTGGCCTTTTTGCAGCAAACAGTATTAATCATGATGATATCGAAGTTTATACTGACGGCTCGCGTAAGACGGTATTAACGACGCTACATCATTTGCGCCAGCAATTGGCAAAACCACCTGGCCGCCCTAACCAGTGTTTGGCAGATTATGTTGCGCCTAAAGAAACTGGCGTGGAAGACTATGTTGGTGCCTTTGCGGTGACTGCAGGTATTGGTATCGATGAGCATATCGCGCGCTTTGCTGCTGAACACGATGACTATTCAGATATTCTCCTAAAAGCCTTGGCTGATCGATTGGCCGAAGCCTATGCAGAGTATTTGCATGAGCAGGTGCGCAAAGAATATTGGGCTTATGCAAGTGATGAGCAGCTTGATAATGATCAACTAATTGCCGAAGCTTACGCAGGTATACGGCCAGCACCAGGTTATCCTGCATGTCCAGATCATACTGAGAAAACCTTATTATGGGATTTGATTGACCCGCTTAGTCATGCTGGTATAGAAATCACTGAGAGTTTTGCCATGGTGCCCACCGCGGCAGTAAGTGGTTGGTATATTGCTCACCCCGAAGCACGCTATTTTGGTTTAGGCGTGGTGAACAAAGATCAAGTCGAAGACTATGCAGAGCGTAAAGGTTTGACGCTTGCTGAAACTGAACGCTGGTTGGCGCCAAATCTTGGTTACGAACCCGAGTAAGTGCTCAGGTTAGTGGCAAACAAATATTTGATATTTAAGAAAATATTGGCCGAAGGAGGGAAGAGAGTGGTTCGTCCTTGAACCCATAACCTCCCGCTCCATCGGAACACTATGATGCCAAAATCAACGAAAATAAGCTGTAGGATAAAGCTGACAGTTTGTGTGGGTAATGCAGGGAATTTTATTAGGGTTTGTGGTGATATTGGGGATATGAGGCGGTAATAAGTAAGGAAGGTTCGTCCTTGAACCACCGTCCTGGGCCGATTCCGATCAGCAGGGCATACTATCGCAGCTTTTCTACAAAATTTATGTAGGATATTTCTGACACATTTGTAGGAAATTGGTGGTTTGCTAGTTTGGGTCGGAGCAAGTTGATATAGAGGTGGGGTGCTGGGATTGGGCTCATCCTTGAACCCTCCAAGACTCCCAGTAACCTAGGTATCGACGGGCAGTCAAATACTCTAAATAGGAAAAAAACAGTATTTTTTGTAAGCCTAGGATTACAAGGCGATAGAATAGTCGTTG
>CAYUVE010000004.1:20247-24890 GCA_964447985.1 uncultured Thiotrichales bacterium | reverse complement strand
TATCATCGTTGTTTTTTTAATCCGCAGCTTTACCGCATCATATTATTCGACCAACGTGGTAGTGGTCGTTCTACTCCGCACGCATGTATTGAAGCTAATACGACACAAAGCCTTGTTAAAGATATCGAAGCTATTAGAAACTATTTAGAAGTAGATAAATGGTTAGTTTTCGGCGGTTCTTGGGGGTCAACCTTAGCCCTGGTTTATGCTGAAACCCATCCAGATAAGGTGCTTGGTCTCGTTTTAAGGGGCATATTCTTATGTCGGCCAGAAGAAATTCATTGGTTCTACCAAGAGGGGGCAAGTCGCATATTTCCTGATTATTGGCAGGATTTTATTAAGCCAATAAGCGAAGAGGGGCGTGGCAGCTTATTGTCGTCTTATTACAAGCAGTTAACCAGTGACGATGAGTGGCAACAGTTAACCGCGGCAAAAGCTTGGTCCCTGTGGGAAGGCCGCACGTCAACCTTGTTGCCTAGTGAAAAAGTCCGCTCGCATTTTGTTTCGCCCTCCGTTGCGTTAAGTTTGGCACGGATTGAGTGCCACTATTTTATGCATGACAGTTTTCTCGAACCCAATCAAATACTGCGTGATATCTCTGCGTTGGCTGACATTCCCGGAGTCATCGTTCATGGCCGTTATGACGTGGTTTGCCCAATGCAAAGTGCGTGGCAATTGCATCAGGCTTGGCCGAATAGTCGTTTAAATATTATTCCTGGTGCGGGTCATTCTGCGTCAGAACCCGGAATTGTCGATGCCTTAGTGCGGGCGACGGACGACTTCGCTAAGCAGCTTGCTAGTAAACCGATATGATTGGACTAATACAGCGGGTTAAGTCCGCTTCTGTTGACGTCGATGAGCAACGTATGGCGGCGATAGGTAGTGGTATTTTGCTCCTACTAGGTGTTGAAAAAGGCGATACGAAAGAAGGTGCTGAGAAATTAATTGATCGAGTGCTTGCTTACCGGATTTTCTCTGACGATGGTGGCCGCATGAACCGCAGCCTTTTAGATGTTAATGGTGGTCTATTAGTCGTACCGCAGTTTACCTTAGCAGCAGATACGCAAAAAGGATTACGCCCCAGTTTTGCATCAGCCGCGCCGCCAGATCTTGGCCAAGAATTATTTGCTCATGCGCTTAGTTATGCTAAGCAGAAACACGCTATGGTAGGCAGTGGTATATTTGGTGCAGATATGCAGGTCCATCTTATCAATGATGGACCTGTTACCTTTCATCTAAAGATCTAGAGACTGGGGTCAGCAAGAATGCGCTTGCGGATTTCGTCGGCTTCACTTTGTGTAATTAAACCTTCTTCAAGCAAGTTTTTCACCCGCAGTAAGCGTACTTTGACATTATTACTACCGCTATAGAGTGGTGTATCGATAGAGGGATCAAAACTACCGCCTTGGCTAGGCGCAGCAGCTTGTTTGGTTGCGGCATCACCACATTCGAGATCAATTTTGACGCCTGCAGCGATATCTTCAGGAGTCATACGACGCGAAACCTGTTTGCAGCCCTTAAGCTTAAACCTGACTTTACCGTAGATAGGTTCCATCTCACGCGGGTAAATTAAAGGGAAGATATCCTGCTCTTCGACACGAAGAGGTGTTTTACCAAGCATTCGGCCAAGCGTTACCACGGTTGCACCGGGCGGGTTGGTTTCCAAGGCAACTGGCCCACGGCCATTAAATTCGCCAGTGGCCACAGGGGTAGATGGTGCTGCAGCGTCATCATCATCTTTTGAAAATGGGTTGAGCTTTTTAATTGTGGAGCAGCCGGAGATGACAAGCAAAATGCAGCACAATAAAACAAAGCCAGTAATATGCGTGTTACGTATAGATAGACTATTCACGGGATTAGTACTTTTTATGTGGCGTGTAAACAAGCTATTATCACCGCTGTCCAAGATGGGCGCAAGCACCAAGATATAACAAGACTATAAAGCGATGACTACCTACGCCATAGGCGATTTACAGGGCTGTTTTGAGCCACTACAGCGCCTACTCAAGGCGATTAACTTCGATCCTGCCGAGGATAAGCTCTGGTTTGCGGGAGATTTGGTTAATCGTGGTCCGGATTCCCTAAAGGTTTTACGCTTCATAAAAGAGCTGGGCGACAGAGCCATTTCTGTTTTAGGGAATCATGATCTGCACCTATTAGCTGTTGCCAACGGTTATTTGCGTTATCACAAAAAAGACACGTTTCATGATGTTTTGGACGCACCTGACCGCGATGAGTTGATAAATTGGCTGCGATATAGGCCTTTTATTCACCATGATGAGGAATTAGCAATCACGATGCTGCATGCGGGCCTGCCTCCGCAGTGGGATCTTGAATCTGCTCAGCACTGTGCAAAAGAGGTAGAAGCCTGTTTGCAAGCCGATGACTATGGTGACTTTATTGGCACCATATACGGTAATGAGCCCAACCATTGGCAGGAGATTGTTAATCCTATTGATCGCCAGCGATTTATTATCAACTGTTTCACTCGACTACGTTATTGCGATGCCGAAGGTTATTTAGCACTTGAAGAGAAAGGCACGTTTGGTACGCAAGCAGACGGTTTAGAACCTTGGTTTGCCTTGCCGGATCGAGCTAGCCGAGATCTGTCCATCGTTTTTGGCCATTGGTCGACCATTGGTGGTTATAGAGGCAATGGTGTGGTGGCATTAGATACAGGTTGCGTCTGGGGTGGAGAATTAAGTGCCTTGCCCTTAGAAAGTGAAAGCCCCGAATTGGTCAGTGTACATGGCATCTAGCTTAATTTTTTAACAGGTGCGACATTTTGTCGCAGCTGCTCCAGTTATCACAAAAGTGTCCCTAAAATAATCTGTGTCGTGATTTTTTGGGAATATCAATGCGTAAATTAGCCATTTTTTCTTCGCTCGGCATCTATCTATGCAGTGCTGTATCTAATGTATTAGCCCATGATTGGGATCTTGCGGTGCCTGATAGCCATGCACCGATTGGGGTAATGGGTGACCATACTCATAATGTCGGCGAGGTGATGTTGTCATATCGTTATATGAATATGGACATGGACGGTAATCGTGACGGCAGCAATCGTCTCAGTGCTCAAGAAGTACTTAATGGTCCAGATGGTTCTCGCATGGGGACCGACGGATTTATCGTTACGCCGCTCAGAATGACCATGGAAATGCACATGTTCGGCGCCATGTATGCGGTAAACGATAACCTTACTCTGATGGGAATGTTGCCTTACATCAAACTCAGTATGGATCACATCACTCGAACCGGGGCTACCTTCACTACCGAGGCAGAAGGACTTGGCGATATCCGTGTCGGTGGTTTATATAAGTTTTTTGATCAAGGCGGCCAGCGTTGGCATGCGAACTTTGGTTTAAGTATTCCAACGGGCGATATCGATACTCGTGATACCACGCCAATGGGGCCAAATAGTTTGCTGCCTTATCCTATGCGACTAGGCTCAGGCACCTACGACGTGATGCCGGGTATTACTTATCTCGGTCAGTCTGAAGGTGCTTGGTCTTGGGGTAGTCAAGCGATGGCAACATTTCGTATTGGTGAAAATGATCGAGATTACACGCTTGGTGATAAGTTTATGGCGACGGGCTGGGTATCGAAACGCTTAAGTTCTAGTTGGAGCGCTGGCGCGCGTCTGAGTTGGTCTAAGTGGGAAAATATTGATGGCGCCGATCCAGACTTATTAGTGACTAATCCCTTGAACGGCATTGATATTGTTCCCACAGCGAGAACTGATTTGCGCGGTGGTCGTCGCAGTGATTTGGGTGTGAGTGTCAACTATTTGGTGCGCAGTGGTTATTTTAAAGGTCATCGTTTGGCAATTGAGTACTCGCGCCCAATACAACAAAACCTCGATGGCCCTCAGCTAGAAGTAGACAGTATCTTTCATATAGGTTGGCAAAAGACTATTTAGCTTACTTGTGTTTGTTGAGAGGCGTTACACTAGGCTGTTGAAATAAACAGCCTGCCTCTCTAATGAAGGAAACTTTACCTAAACTTTTGCGCGAAGTGCGCGCCTGCCAGATTTGCGCTGAGCATTTACCCAACGAACCACGGCCTGTACTGGTGGCGCGTAAAACGGCTAGGGTATTAATTATTGGCCAGGCGCCCGGTCGTAAAGTCCACGCAACAGGTATTCCTTGGAATGACCCTAGCGGTAATCGTCTTCGCGAATGGTTGGCTGTAGATCGTAATACCTTTTATTCACATCCAGCGATAGGCATTGTGCCAATGGGGTTTTGCTATCCGGGTACAGGTGGCTCGGGTGATTTGCCACCAAGGCCCGAATGCGCTGAGCAGTGGCACCAGCGCTTATTAACCCAAATGCCTTATTTACAAACGATTCTGCTTATTGGTCAATATGCGCAACGTTATTATCTAGATATCAAGAAAAGCCAAACGCTGACGCAGACAGTTCAGCATTGGCAGCACTTTGCACCGAAGTATTGGCCACTTCCACATCCATCGCCACGCAACCAATTATGGTTAAAGAAGAACCCTTGGTTCGAGCGCGAAGTGATTCCAAAAATGCGTGAATCTATCGCAGAATTTTTGCATCCACCACAAAATAAGCGCTAATTTCGCGCATTAAGTTTGTCCAAATGCGGCCGATTTAAGACCAAACAGGCGCATGATTC
>CAYUVE010000004.1:17458-20147 GCA_964447985.1 uncultured Thiotrichales bacterium | reverse complement strand
GCGCATTAAGTTTGTCCAAATGCGGCCGATTTAAGACCAAACAGGCGCATGATTCGCGATACGTTCTCGGTAACAGTTTGGCAGTGCAAGGAGGCTACGGTGAATGCAGATTTTGTGAATCCCTTTTTAGAGTCGGTGGTTAACGTGCTATCGACCATGGCGAGTTTGGAAGCGAAGCCAGGAAAACCCTCATTAAAGCAAGATGATGTCGCGCAGGGCGATGTCACAGGCATTATCGGTATGGCAGGTCAGCAGACTAAAGGCTCGTTTGCTATTACCTTTACCGAAAACGCTATTTTTAAGATCGCCAGCCAGATGTTGGGCGATCATCCCACCGAAGTCGATGACTCTGTCACGGATCTAGTTGGTGAGATCACCAATATGGCCACAGGGGGTGCCAAGGCGATATTTGAGCAAAAGGGCTACGACTTTGATATGGCGATTCCTGCTGTAGTGGCAGGGAAAGAACACCGCATCATCCATAAGTCTACGGGTCCAAAACTCATCCTGCCTTTTTCTACCGATGCAGGCGAGTTCTTTGTCGAGATTTGTTTTGAGCATTAAATCAATTCACCACGAACAAAATATATAGTTAAACTGCTTACGAATGATAGAGTGTCAGGATACGATTTTGATTTGTGCTAAGGTGAAACTATGTTACCGCATTCGCAACTATTGATTGTTGCTCACGGCAGTCGACGCGAAAAAGCCAACCAAGAGATTGTTGAGCTGAGTCAAAAGCTCGCAGCGAAAGTTAATTTTGATGCTGTTGGCGCAGCCTTCCTTGAATTAGCAGAACCGAGTATTCCGCATGCAATTGATAGTGCGATTACTGCTGGTGCGTCGAGAGTTACTTTAATGCCTTATTTTCTCAGCGCGGGCCGCCATGTCGAAGAAGATATTCCGGCTATTGTTCACGCTGCGCGTGCCAAGCACCCGCGAATCGATATTGTTTTAACTCCGTATCTTGGTCAATCTAAGACCATGCTAGATGTCATTAAAGAGCTTATCGAAAACCACGCAGAAGATATCACGGTTTGCCATGATGAGCTTTATGGTCGACTAAAGGCTTTTGATGAAGAAAGCTTTCCTAAGACCTGTGGCACCTGCGGAAGGGTCTACGAAAGTGCCAGCGCCTTTATTGCTAATACAACGGCAGCTAGAGCTGGTAGTGCCTTAAAACAAAGCCATGATGAAAATGGCGAGACAGTGATCGAGTTGTTTCGAGATTGCCAGTGCGGATCCACACTGATGAGTCCATTCTATAGTCGTCGTGGCAGTAGTGATCTTGCTAGTAAATGCCGTCACGAGTTTGATCAGCTTATCAAGCATATGACTGATAGTGGTCATACGCATGCGTCAGCTGGCGAAGAATTACGCCATGTCATTACCGGTGGCTACGCCGATATCCTCGAGCAATTAAAAAAAATTGCTCGGCCTAAAAATTAACCAATTACTCTAAGACCCAATAATGCCTGGCGCTTCGATTTGGATTTCAGTCGGGCGCTTGCTTTCAATTTCTTCAGCGCGTGCATCACGCACACCGGTGATGGTTACATCATAGTGTAAAGTCATTCCAGCATAAGGGTGATTACCATCAGCGGCAATATTGTCCCCTTCGATACCCACTACACGAAAACGATGAAAGCCGGTATTGCTCGGTAAATCGAAAGTCATCCCGACTTCGGGTTCTTCATCTCCCATATCAAATTTATCTTTAGGAAACATGCGCAGTAACTCGGGACTATGCTCGCCGTAAGCTTCAGATGGCGGAACTTCGACCTGAAAGGAATCTCCGTTCTTGCGTCCTTCCATCGCGTTTTCTAAGCCAGCAATCAGTGTGCCGTGGCCATGGACGTAGCTGCGATCCTCATTGTCCGTCTTGGTATCGATAAGAACATTACCGTCGTCGTCAGTTAGCGTAAATTGGAAATAGCCAACACGGTTTTTTGCAATTTTGATTTCGTCTTCCATCATTTACCTTTTTGCCGGTTATGCCGGTGTTGTTTGCAGCAGTTTACCTGTTTGCTACCTAGTCGCAAGTTTCGTTAATCCAGTCGCGGGGTTTTAAAAATACATCGTATAGTTCAGCTTCTGCTGAGCCTGATTCGGGTTGGTAGTTGTATTGCCAGCGAACCAATGGCGGCAAAGACATCAAAATTGATTCGGTTCGGCCACCAGTCTGCAAGCCAAACAAAGTGCCTCTATCGTAGACCAGGTTAAATTCCACATAGCGACCCCGACGATAAAGTTGAAACCGTCGCTCTCGCTCGCCGTAAGTCGTATCTTTGCGTCGTGCAACGATGGGTCGGTAAGCATTCAGGTAATTGTCTCCAACGCTGCGCATAAAGGCGAAGCATTGTTCAAAACCACCTTCGTTTAAGTCGTCAAAGAATAATCCGCCAATGCCGCGTGGTTCATCACGATGCTTAAGATAAAAATATTCATCGCACCATTTTTTGTAACGCGGATACACCTCATCACCAAAAGCCTGGCAAGCCTTGTGTGCGGTTTGATGCCAATGCTTCGCATCTTCTTTAAAACCGTAATACGGGGTTAAATCAAAGCCGCCGCCAAACCACCAAATTGGGTTTTCGCCATCTTTCTCGGCAATGAAAAAACGGATATTGGCGTGCGAAGTTGGGGCATAGGGGTTCAAGGGGTGCATGACCAGCGATACGCCCATAGC
>CAYUVE010000004.1:3722-17358 GCA_964447985.1 uncultured Thiotrichales bacterium | reverse complement strand
TTATTCGTTTGCGCATCAATAATTCGGCTAGGGTTTGTCAGCCCGGATGTTTCGCCGCAGACAATCTTATCGATCGCTCTGCCAAGCGAGCGCTGTACACGAAGACTATTTCTAGCTGGTGGCTGACCTTCTACATTGGCACTGGTCGAGACCAGCGCATAGCCACATCGCCGACAAAGCTCTGCCGCGATGGGGTGGGCCGTGATGCGAATGGCGATTTTATCATGCTTACCGCTTAACCAATATGGCAGTGAGTCTGCTTTGGGCAGTAGCCAAGTTGTAGGTCTCGAATATTTTTTCTCTATCTTTTGATAGATAGACTTGCTTAGCTTGCCAATATAGGGCTTGATTTGCGCCAGATCGGCGGCAATCAGAATCAGCCCTTTGTCGGGTTTGCGCTGTTTGATGCTTAAAAGTTTACTGACCGCCCGATAATTTAATGGGTCGCAACCGAGACCAAATACGGCTTCGGTGGGATAGGCGATAACACCGCCTTCGCGAACAACAGCCGCTGTATGGCGCAAATACCAATCTCGGTAGGTCTTCGCTGAGCGTGCCATGTGGTCTTACTGATCTAGTCTAGCTATGGCGCGGTGGCCAATATCCTTACGGAAGTAGACATTGTTCCAATGAATTTTGCTAACCGCGGCATAAGCGCTATTTTGTGCTTGCTTGATGTCGTCGCCAAGGGCACAAACACACAGCACACGGCCACCATTGGTGACGGTATTGCTGTCATTATCTTTTGTGCCGGCATGAAACACTTTTGCGTCGGTGATGTTATCTAAACCTGTAATCACATCGCCTTTTTCATAGCTATCAGGATAACCACCTGCGGCGAGGACAACGCCAAGTGCTGGGCGTGAATCCCATTCTGCTTCTGTTTTATCGAGTTCACCCGCTAAAGCGCTTTGGCAAAGCTCAACTAAATCGCTTTGCAAGCGCATCATGATTGGTTGGGTCTCGGGGTCACCAAAGCGGCAATTGAATTCTAAAACCTTAGGTGTGCCATCAGCGGTGACCATAACACCGGCGTAAAGAAAGCCAGTATACGGTGCATCTTCTTTGGCCATACCCTCAACGGTTGGGATAATCACTTCATTCATAATGCGTTGATGCAATGCATCGTCGACTACCGGTGCCGGCGAGTACGCACCCATACCACCTGTGTTTGGCCCTTTATCACCATCATCGCGCGCTTTATGATCTTGCGAACTGGCCAAAGGCAGAATATTTTTACCGTCGACCATGACAATAAAGCTGGCTTCTTCGCCCTGTAAAAACTCTTCAATCACAATGCGATCACCAGCACTGCCAAACTTACCGGCTTGCATCATGGCGTTAATAGTCTCTATGCCATGTTCTAAGTCTTCAACAATAACAACGCCTTTACCTGCGGCCAGGCCATCGGCTTTTATGACTACCGGTAGGCTCTGTTGGCGCAAATAGTTGATAGCACTTTCGGCATCGGTAAAATTAGAATAAAAAGCAGTAGGGATATTGTGTCGCTGGAGAAAATCTTTGGTATAGGCTTTAGAGGCTTCAAGCTGAGCTGCTTTTTGTGTCGGTCCAAAGCAGGCCAGTTGATTGGCTTGAAACAAATCAACGATACCGCCTACCAAGGGTGCTTCGGGACCAACAATGGTTAAAGCAATATTATTGTTCTGGGCAAAACTCAGTAGCGCAGCATGATCGTCAACACTAATGTCGACATTCTCTAACCCCGGTTCTTGTGCCGTGCCGGCATTGCCAGGCGCGACATAAACGGTATCGACATTATTGGATTGTGCTGCTTTCCAGGCTAAGGCGTGCTCGCGACCACCACTGCCAATGACTAAAACATTCATAGTGATATACCTAGTGGCGGAAGTGGCGCATGCCGGTAAATATCATAGCGATATTATGTTCGTCGGCCGCGGCAATGACTTCGTCGTCACGAATAGAGCCACCTGGCTGGATGACCGCGGTTACACCTACCTTTGCGGCGCTGTCTAAGCCATCTCTAAACGGAAAGAAGGCATCGGATGCCATCACACTGCCTTGGACTTCTAAACCGACGTCTTGGGCTTTTGAGGCGGCAATACGTGCGCTATCGACACGGCTCATCTGACCAGCACCGATACCCACCGTTTGTTGCTCGTGCGCGTAAACGATGGCGTTGGATTTAACATACTTCGCTACAGACCAAGCGAATTGTAGATCGCGCATTTCAGCTTCGCTTGGTGCGCGTTGTGTCACAATCTTAATCATGTCTTCTTTTAGTTGACCGCGATCACTGTCTTGCAATAACAGGCCGCCATTAACGCGTTTGTAATCGTACTGATTGGCAGTTTCTTTAGGCCATTCGCCACAAGCCAGTACTCTGACATTATGTTTGCTTTCAAGTGCTTTGCGCGCGGCATCATCCACACTTGGCGCTATGATGACTTCAACAAACTGTTTATCAATAATTGCTTTGGCTGTAGTTTCATCAAGCGTTTGATTAAACGCGATAATGCCGCCAAAGGCTGACGTCGGGTCGCAACTAAAGGCGCGTTGATAAGCACTGTTAATGTCCGTACCGTAAGCCACGCCACAGGGGTTAGCATGTTTAACGATAACGCAAGCCGGTGCATCACCTAATGCTTTAACACATTCTAAAGCGGCATCAGCATCAGCGATATTATTAAACGATAAGGCTTTGCCTTGAATTTGCTCAGCATAAGCTATGCTGCCTTCGCTACGGTTAAGGTCGCGATAAAAGGCAGCGTTTTGATGTGGGTTCTCACCATAACGCAGGCTTTGCGCTTTATTAAATTGCACGCTGTACGTTAGGGGAAAAACATCGTCTTCGGCATTATTGATCGCGCCGAGATAATTAGACACCGCTGCATCGTAGTTTGCAGTATGTGCAAAGGCTTTTTGCGCTAATCGTTGACGCGTTGCGGCGCTGACTTCGCCATTATGCTCTTCAAGCTCTTGAGTAACTAAGCCGTAATCATCGGGGTCGGTAACAATGGTCACTGAAGCATGATTCTTGGCCGCCGCGCGTACCATGGTTGGGCCGCCGATATCGATATTCTCGATGGCGTCATCCAAGGTGCAATCTTCTTTGGCAATGGTTGCGGCGAAGGGATAGAGATTGACACAAACTAGATCGATATAATCGATGTTGTGTTCTTTAGCGACGTCATCATCGGTGCCGCGGCGACCGAGAATGCCGCCATGAATCTTTGGGTGAAGGGTTTTAACTCGGCCAGCCATGATTTCCGGAAAGCCAGTGTGTTCTGATACCTCCGTGACATCAATATTACTCTCGGCGAGTAGTTTTGCTGTGCCACCAGTAGAGAGTATAGCGACACCCAGTTTGCTAAGTTGTTGAGCAAAGTCAACAACACCACGTTTATCAGAAACGCTAATTAATGCGCGGCGAATATTCATAGTAATGTGTTACCCGTTAAGGGTATTGGTTTAGTGTGGTATGCCGTATTGGCACAATTTTTTGCGTAATGTTGCGCGGTTAATACCGAGCACGCGTGAAGCTAAACTTAAGTTGCTACCGCAGCGTTGTAATACGGTTTCAAATAGGGGTCGTTCCATTTCGCTGAGCACCATACGATAAAGATCTTCTGGCATGTGGCCATCGAGATCATCAAAGTAATGTTCTACAGCAGTTTTAACATGACCATTTAGCGGTACAGAAGCCTCTTTCTTTTCATCCTTGTTTAAGGCCTTAGAATTTATTTCAACGACATGTTGTGATAATGCACTCACGCAGCTTGACCTATATTATTTTGTAGTTGATCAAAAAACGTACGCGCCATATTGAGTTGGGCGTCGGCACTTTCTACGCGGTTCATTGCATGTCGAAAGGCAGCGCCGTCTCGTTGGCCTTTGCTATACCAAGAGATATGTTTGCGCGCAATGCGCACCCCGCTGTACTCACCATAAAAGTCGTAGAGATTTTCGAGATGCCCAAGCATGATATCACGGATTGTAGTGATAGGAGGGTCATCTAATAATTCATCGTGTTGCAGATAGTGATCGATAATTCCTAAAAGCCAAGGCCGTCCTTGCGCCGCGCGACCAATCATGACCGCATCAGCCTTGGTATATTCAAGTACTTCGCGGGCTTTTTGCGGCGTAGTAATATCGCCATTAGCAATCACGGGAATGTTTATTTCATTTTTGATTGCTGCAATCGTATCGTACTCGGCATCACCTTTATAAGCGCAAGCGCGGGTGCGACCATGTATCGCTAGCGCCTGCACGCCACAATCTTCAGCAATGCGAGCTATGCGCACACCATTACGGTTATGTGTATCCCAACCCGTACGTATTTTTAAGGTCACGGGTACATCAACTGCATTGACCACTGATTTTAAAATGGCTTCAACTTTATCTTCATACTGTAGCAGTGCGGAACCAGCCATGACATTACAAACTTTTTTCGCAGGGCAGCCCATATTGATGTCGATGATTTGCGCACCGTTATCGACATTATGCTTCGCGGCTTCAGCCATTAACTTAGGTTCGGTGCCGGCAATTTGAACGGAGCGAGGTTCGACTTCACCTTCATGGTTGGCACGGCGCTTGGTTTTCTCGCTGCCCCAAAGTAGTGAATTGGAAGAGACCATCTCAGAGATAGCCATTCCTGCGCCCATTTTCTTGCACAGTTGTCGAAACGGTCTATCAGTGACTCCGGCCATCGGCGCTAAGACGACATTGTTTCTTAATTTGTAAGGGCCAATTTGAAACATGCGTAGTTGAGAAACCCAATGCTAAATGACACGAGAAAAATAAAAAAGGGCAAGCATCATACTAAAGTTTACTTGTCATAGGGAAGCAGATTTTTGCCGAATGACTACGGCGATATGAAATGAAACTCAAACGCCACCGCTGTATTACCGGGGTCGACAAGGTCTAAAGAGATCCTAATAAGCTGCTGAGGGGGCATGCCGAGGCTGATATCTAGCTCGTCAGCTAAATATTCTGTTGGCGCGAAGCGGCGTCGAGCAATTACGGCGCCATCGATATTTTTGAAACTGAGCTCGAGTAGTGGAAAGCTCGTGGCGGTATCAGCTTGGTTAATCAGCGTGGCATTGACTTGAACAGCGCCGGCTGCTGTGGGATGGGCGATTACCTCACGACTGACAATACGTAGCGCAGCGTAAGGGTCTTCCGCTACTTGTGATTCACATGGTAACCATCGACAGACCAGGTTAAGCCAGGGCTCTGCGGCAGGATAAGCACGTAGTTCTTTTTCAAAGCTAAAGCTCAATTGAATGCTAAGGCAGACAGCCAGCAACAAAATAACTGGCAGCCACCAATAAGTGCGCCGCTTGAGCTGTAATTGGCTATGGTAATGTAAGGTGTCCTTGGGCTGTAGCGTGCCTACAGGATTAAAAGGATTCTCGGTAGGTTCGCTACGCTTTTTTGGTTCAGCAGGTGTATTCATTGCTTAGCGTTTAATGCATTCAATTAATAGCCAACCTTCTTTTTCTAAAGGCTGGCTAAGATCAAACCATGGTTGATAAGCGGTTTCAATCAATTCAAATTGCTCTGCCAGTAGACCCGACAATATCAGATTTCCGCCTCGCTTACAGAGATCGGCCAATGTTGGCGCAAGCTTAATTAATGGCCCAGCGAGAATATTAGCGAGTACTATATCAGTAGAAGATAGCTTTGCAGCTTCTGGGAGATAGGTAGCGATTTGCTCGCGGCAATGATTTTTTTCGGCGTTATCAATAGTGGCAATAAGTGCTTGCTCATCGTGATCAACGGCGTCAACAAAACTCGCTCCACATTGAATCGCGGCGATCGCTAAAATGCCGGAACCACAACCGTAATCAATAACCCGTTTGTCACCAAAGTCTGCGCCGTCTATCCATTGTAAGCACAGCGCTGTAGTGGGATGAGTTCCTGTGCCAAAGGCAAGTCCAGGATCGAGACGGATAAGCCGCGCATTGTCAGCAGGTGATGATTCGCTCCAGCTTGGGATTATCCAGAGGTTTTTACCAAACTGCATGGGTTTGAAGTCTTCGAGGCAGCGTCTTTCCCAGGCTTCGTCTGCCAGCGGTTCAATCGTAAACTGGGAAGTATTGTCTCCACAGAGTTCTTGGAAGGATTGACTTAAAGCATCAACGTTTTGCTGGTTTTCAAACAGACCGACAATCTTGGTGTGTTGCCACTGACTTTGGCTATGCGGTTCGATTTCGAACAGTGCTTCATCACCCGCGTCTTGCAAGGTGACGGATAAGGCGCCTAATGTTTCTAAGTGTTGGCTAATGGTCTCGCTATTTTCAGCATCGGTGCTAACAATAATTTGAAGCCATTTTGCTGCGGTATCCATGGCGAGCGCAGAATAGGAGAGGAGCGCTAGTTGATGCCTAGCTTACGTTCCAAATAATGAATGCTAGTACCGCCGGCTGTAAACTTACTGTCATCAATTAAGCTTTGATGCAAAGCAACATTCGTCTTAATGCCGTCGATGACAATTTCCGTTAAAGCGTTACGCATACGAGCCAGTGCTGTTGCACGATTTTCACCATGCGCAATCAACTTGCCAACCATGGAATCATAATACGGCGGCACGCTGTAACCACTGTAGAGATGTGAGTCAATACGAATACCAGGGCCACCTGGCATATGCAGTTGTTTTATTTGTCCAGGCGAGGGCATAAAGTTTTCTGGGTCTTCGGCATTGATACGGCATTCGATAGCATGGCCGTTAATTTCAATATCGTCTTGTCTTAAGGCGAGTTTTTCGCCTGCAGCAAGCAGCAATTGTTGTTTAACTAAATCGATACCGGTAATCATTTCCGTCACGCAGTGTTCGACCTGAAGGCGAGTGTTCATTTCAATAAAATAGAATTCACCATTTTCATACAGAAACTCAAACGTTCCGACGCCGCGATAGCCGATATCTTTGCAGGCTTTAGCGCAAAGGCTACCAATCTTTTTACGAGTCTTAGGATCAATACCGGGTGCCGGGGCTTCTTCTAATACTTTTTGGTGACGGCGTTGCATTGAGCAATCGCGCTCGGCCAGATGAATAGCATTACCATGTTGATCAGCCATCACTTGAAACTCGATATGGCGCGGGTTTTCAAGATACTTTTCCATGTAAACCATATCGTTGCCAAAGGCATTGGCGGCTTCAGTCTTAGTTAACGAAATAGCAGTTAATAAACTTGCTTCGGTATGTACGGCGCGCATACCGCGGCCACCGCCGCCGCCAGCGGCTTTAATAATCACTGGATAGCCAATCTCACGTGCTAGGCGCAGGTTTTTAGAGCTATCATCATTAAGCGGGCCATCCGAGCCAGGTACGCAAGGAATACCGGCTTTTTTCATAGCCGTAATGGCAGAAACTTTATCGCCCATAGTGCGAATGGTTTCAGCACGTGGCCCGATAAAGGTAAAACCACTTTGCTCGACACGCTCACAAAAGTCAGCGTTCTCAGATAAAAAACCATAACCGGGGTGAATCGCAACCGAGTCAGTGACTTCGGCCGCACTAATCAGTGCAGGAACATTTAAGTAGCTGTCGGCAGAATTGGGGCCACCAATACAAACCGATTCGTCGGCCAGACGAACATGTTTTAAATCACGATCAGCCGTAGAATGAACCGCAACAGTGCGAATACCCAGTTCGCGGCAAGCGCGTAATACACGCAAAGCAATTTCGCCGCGGTTAGCAATCAGAACCTTATCAAACATAATACTATCGGCGGCTTATTCGATGACAAAAAGGGGCTGATCGTATTCGATAGGCTGCCCGTTCTCGATTAAGATTTCTTTCACTACACCATCGACATCGGATTCGATTTGGTTGAGCATCTTCATGGCTTCAATAATACAAAGCGTCTCGCCAGCTTTAACCGTAGTGCCAACATCGACAAAAGGTTTGGCGCCTGGCGATGGTGCACGATAAAAGGTACCAACCATCGGTGCGCGTACGACGTGACCGCTAAGCGTGGGTTCGCCACTACTTGCTTCGGCTGCCGGAGCTGGAGCCGCTACGGGTGCCGCGATAGGTACAGGAGCTGTTGCCACAGCAGGTGCTGTCATTACGGTTGTTGTCGCACCGTTATTACGGCTAATACGAACTGATTCTTCGCCTTCGTGAATTTCAATTTCATTAATGCCGGATTCTTCCAGCAGCTCGATGAGTTTTTTTACTTTTCTAATATCCATAATCGTTAGGCCTGTCTAATCGTTGGCGTGGTCGACACCGCTTTTAAATATGTGTCCGCAGCACTTAAGGCAAGTTGATAACCTTGGGCGCCAAGACCACAAATCGTACCGATGGCCTTAGCTGAAAAATAAGAATGATGACGAAATTCTTCGCGGGCGAAGATGTTCGATAAATGTACTTCAATAAATGGCATCGCCACAGCACTTACCGCATCGACCAAAGCCACGCTGGTGTGGGTAAAAGCGGCCGGGTTAATAATCAGAAATTCGGTATTTTCAGTTTTGGCCTGCTGAATACGTTCGACCAGTTCATGCTCTGCATTGCTTTGAAAAGCGTCTAACTGGTGGCCAAGTTCGGCGGCCTGGTGCTTAAGTCCAGCGATAATCTCGTCCAGCGTGACGCGACCGTAAATTCCGGGTTCGCGATCGCCAAGTAAGTTTAAATTCGGGCCATTTAAGACCAATATTCTTGCCATAGGGCGCTTATTTTCTCGTAATTAACGTGAACATCGGCAAAATACCGAGTTTTGGAGCCAAATCGTCATTTAAGCGGAGTGTGAACCCAATTTTTCGGCTTGTCCACCGGTTTCTTGATATATTTATGAAATTAAAAGGAATTTGGCGAAGTTTGGGGGATTTTGGCCTACAAATCCCGGTGTCATTCCCGCGAAAGCGGGCGTGGTTCTCGCGCAGTCGAGGGAATTTAGGGAATTTAAAAGCGTTTCGCCTCGCCCTGGCGGGCTTTAGGCGAGTGACTTTTGTTTCGGCAAAAGTCACCAAAACCATGGCTCCCGATCAGCGCCGTGAATAAGACCCGATTAGGGTCTTATGAGGAAGTGCTCTTGGGGTGCTGCCCTTTGGGTTCCCTCGTTCGTACATGAAATAAACGGCGTTGCGGAACTCGCCCGACTAAAGTCGGACTCAGACAGTCCTCGAGCTATTCGTTTATTTCAAGCACTCACTCGGCAGCTGATAAGGTCGCGGTATATCGCGCTAAGGTGAATTTGTTGATGTGTGTAAATGACATTTCATGCAAGAACTAACGTATTCGTAAATTAGCGGTTTCTATAAGTTTGATATAAGCTCGTATAAGGTTGCGCTACAGACGCCGCTACAGCAGGTGTCGCTACTGCAACATTTGCAAAGTTTAAAGCCTGCCCAAATACATTGGCTATGCCACTAGTAAATTCACCTCTGTTATTGCCACTAGGCAAATACCAGTAACCACTATTTAAGTAATCATGTGGTCCTGAATATGCCTCTACTAATAGATCCCCAAATGAACCTGGTTTGTAATTATAGTCAACAAAAATGAAACTGATTCTGCCTTTACCACCTTGTGGGCCGCCCAAAGGACTATTTGGTGCTGGTAAATAGCCGTCTATAAACTCGATTTCTCTCCCGCCACCTAGCTTAAAACCATCTCCTCGAAAGCCTGCGCTTTTTCCGCTAGCATTACGCGGATTACGTAGCGACTGTCGAATCCCGATCTCACGTGCTCTCAGTGCTGCTACCTCAAGCCCTGTGACGACAACTGATAACTTAAAGCCATCTTTAAAACTGCCACCATTAATTTCTGAATTAACGCCACCAGCAATACCGTTCGCTGCGACACGAGATAAATTTGGATCCGCGTAACGCACATTAGCAAAGCGAGACAACCCACCTGTCACGCCTCCTTTAACTCCAGCTTTCAATACGTCTCGTAAATTACCACCATTCAGCGCTGTACTCACGGCGCTAAATGCTGCGCCGGACACTGCGCCAGCAATTATTGATGCTTGTGCTGCTACTGCAGCATTCCACACTGTAATTACTGAACCTGCAGGGGCTGCGCCCGCTGCAGCAATGTACGCGCTCGATGCTAATGTAGCAGTAAAATAAGCTGCTGCTAGGGCTACAATGGGTTTCCAGTACCTTCTAATTGCTCTGCCAAGTTGTCTGGCCCCTTTTGCAATACTTTGTACTGCACTCTTAACTGCGCTTGCTACCTTGTTAACTGCTTTTTTGAACGCTTCAGCAACTTTCTTAAAGAAAAAGCCACTTGGGTCAGTATGACTTAGAGGATTGTTTAAGACATAGGTATAGCGGTTGTAACTTTGCGTATTACCTGGTGCTTGAATATGCGGATCAGCGCTGAGAAAACGCCCTAAATCTGGATCATACACTCGGCCATTCATATGAATGAGGCCTATCTCAGGGATAGTCTCTTGGCCAGTAAAGCACAGATGAGAGTTAGTCATTTCAAAGTTACCTAATGGATTATCCGTCCAATTGGTATTTCTGCGTTTGCCCCAGGCATCGTGGCTTTTATAGGTCACGATATCGCCTAGCTCATCGGTGATTGCTTCAAGAGAGCCTAGATGGTCTCTATGTAAATACTCTGTTTGCTTGTTTGTCCCTTCACTAACATGTTGGGCGACGGGGTGCTCACCATATGCATAAATAAAATGAATATTACGGCTAACTCCTGTATTACTGTCGTACTCTTGTTCAAATACCGTTCCGCCCGTAGGCCCTAAGCCGATGTAGCGCGTGCGTTTGTTAGCAGAGACTTTCAGTACGCGGCTTTTATCTGCGCCATACACAAATGAGACAATCGTACCACCGCGAATAAATTGGTAAGGCTTGTTATAGGCTGTGTAGATAACACTGCGGCCTGCCCCTTGGGTCATATTGCCGTTGGCATCGTAGCTATAGACTTCGTTACCTGCTTGGCAGACGGCATGTGGCCCAGCATTACAATCGCCGTAACTGTAGTCGCCAACATCAGATTTGTAAGTGATATTGCCTAATGCATCATAGGCAAAACTTTTAGACGCATCACCTGCTAAATGCGATGTGATAAGTCGGTCTAGCACATCATAAGTAAAGGTCTCATCAATGCCTTGCCGATTATCTGTTCGGTTTGTAAGGTTACCGATTTCGTCATACTGGTACGAAGTATCGTAAACGACGCCTAATACTGAATTGGTGGCCTGTACACCTTCTAGCCAGCCCTGCGCTTTGTTGTAAAGGCGATTAGTGGTCACACCATTACCTAAGGTATCGGTGATTAACTGGCCGCGTGCGTTGTGATTATTGGCTTGCCAATACACGGTTGGGTTTGGGCCTGTTGACTGCACTTTCTCTAAATAGCCGTAGGTATTGTAAACACGTTGTATCTGAAAACCGCTGCTATGTGCAGTCGTCGCTGGATAGGTCAATACACTAGGCCGACCTAAGCTATCGTAGCTTTGCTGTGTGACAAAGGTATCTGTATCGATATTGTATGTTGTGCTACTGATCCGGCCTAAGCCATCATAGCCATAAGTTTTTGATGTGCCGCTTGGGCCGGTGACGCTGACCGGTTTGCCAACATTTTTTGCCGAAACCGAGTTACCATAGACCCATGTATTCACTTGATGCGTGTTATTCACATCATCAATACGCTGGGTCATACGACCTAACACATCATAGGCCATAGTGGTGACTTGGCCCTTAGCGTCGGTTTGTGAGACTAGTTCACCAAAAGTGTTATAGCTATATGACCACTGTCCCATATCGGGGTCGTCCATTGCTGCTCTGCGGCTACGCACATCATAGGTCATTGTTATGATATTGCCGTCGCTATCTTCAGTTTCAGTGAGATTGCCTAAGGGGTCATAACGATAATAAACAGAATTACCGTCGGCATCTGTTGCCTGCGTGATCTGACCAATTGCGTTTTTAATTTCGCTGCGTACACGGCCTTTGGCATCTGTCGCCAGGGTGATAAAACCTTGATAGTTTGTTGAGCTTTGCAGGGTTGAGCCATCGCCGCGTGGGTATGTGAGGCTCAATTGTCGATCAATATCATCATAGGTTGGTGTCGACCAAAGAGTTGCTCCACTAGAACCATCGGCGTAATAAGGTTCTGATGTTTTCTTAACGCGGCCTCTATTATCATAATGTGTGTCTACATAAATCGCTGTACCATCGAATCCAATAGATTGTCTGCGTAGTTCTCGACTTAATTTATCGTAGTAAATAGTAGCCGCAGGTACGCCAGTGCTTTGTGTCGTCATGGTGTATTTTGGTGTTGCGCCGCCAATAGCGGGGCAGCTCGAATCACACCAAGCGTAGCTAATTGTTGTCTGTGTGCCGTCAGCACGAAGCTCACTCGTTTTTCGCCCTAGGCTGTCATACTGCCAAATTGTAGTGATACCGTTAGGTCCAGTTAGGCTGATGGTATTGCCGTACTTAGGGTCATAAGTACGTATTTCTGATTGTCCTAGCGCATTAGTTGCGCTTGATGCAAACAAACCATCGGGGTAACTAGCACTATTGGAACTAAAACTTGTGCTAGAGACTCGTGCGCCATTAGCTGAGGAATTACAATTACCAATACTGCCATCACAAAGTGCTTGCGTAATTCGATTACCAAACTGATCGTAAGTAAAGGCTGTAGTAAATTTAAGATTCGGGTCTGCGCTATCAGGTTCGATTGTCTCTTTAATGGTCAAACCTGTATTTGAGTCATATTCAAAAGCTGAAACACGCGTTGTACTACTGCCATCAGCTATTGTGCTAGTCACCTCTGTGCGCGTTAGCCTACCTATTAACCAACTAGATGTATCGTTGCTATAGGTATTGAGTGTTTGCTGACTAAACGTTTGACTGCTACCCGTAGTTATAGCTGTGGCACTTGTAGTATTCCCAAAGCTATCATAGGCGTTGGTTGCAGACACTGTTGTTAGCAGCAAACCACTATTATAGTCATAAGCTTTTTGACTGCGCTGACTAATATAGGGAAAAACAGGTGTTGAATTTATGGTGCCTGTATAGGCATAAACTGTATCTGTTTCACTCAGTAATTGGTTATTAGCTAGACGTGTTTCATTGCGCAGAGGAGAACCGATAAATGGAAAGTCTTGACGGTAAGTCGTTATTGTTTTGATGCCTGTTTGGTTATCTGTCACGGTCATTTTGGCAAATCCTAAATTACCACGGCCACGCTGATGAACCTTCATGCCTTCGTAATGATAACTACTGGATAAGTTGCCACCGATACCGTTATCACTAGTGACTTTTGAAACAACATAAAATGGGGTTTGTATATCAAGCTCAGGGTAACTAGCGTTTGAGCCTTTAATGTAAACAGATTGTTCTGTAAGAGGTTTGTGCGATATTAATGTCTCAACATCAAAACTATTTGTTAAAGATACTATGTGTCCTACATTCCGATTATTTGCTCCGCAAACAACACCCGCGATGCCGCGAGCACAGATATCCGGTAAGCCATCTCCGTTTACGTCAGGATAAGTAATGGTGCTGTAGTACTGAGGGTGGTTCCAACCAGCTGAATCCGGGAAGCTTGCACTCCACATCGTCATGGTGCCAAAACTAGTACCGTTGTTTATGCCACAGACGATACCTGTACCACCGCGAGCACAGATATCCGGTAAGCCATCTCCGTTTACGTCAGGATAAGTAATGG
>CAYUVE010000004.1:0-3622 GCA_964447985.1 uncultured Thiotrichales bacterium | reverse complement strand
GTTCCAACCAGCTGAATCCGGGAAGCTTGCACTCCACATCGTCATGGTGCCAAAATTATTGCTTCCGCTATCTTCCCAACGAAATGAAATAGGAGGCAAGCAATTACTTGAGCTATGACATTCGGTAATGTTGACGATTCGTGATTCGTTTGTAGCGCCGGCATTTTCATAGACGGCTTGATAATCTTTTACTAATATTGTTCCAGTGTAGGTTTTTATGTTTGCAAGGCGTTTAGTGTTTCTTATTAAGGAACCAGCCAAATACTGGGTGGTGATGTCGGGTCTGTTTTCATATACAAACTGAACTGAGTTTTCAGGGAGTTGGCTATTATTGCCTGAGTAATCAATGCGATTGACGTAATAATCACCGTTTATAGTGTCTTCAGTGTAATTGATGGATAGATAGTTGCCTGATCTATCACTAACTTTATTAACTGCCCAATCTAATACGTCGACTCTTCCCTGTGCTTCTATTCGAGAGTCTGTACTATAACCGTACTCTATAATTTGCCCAGCTTTAGTCCAAGCCTTGAAATGTGATGGGCCGCTGCCTTGTGCACCATAGGATATTATTCTGCTAAAACTATCAATCTCAGTGCGGTACTCTGTCCCATGGGCACCATACAAACCATTGACTGCAACCAGTCGCTGCCCATCCAGGCAAAATTTGTCGTTGCCATCGAAATCGATGCCATCAATAAATCCATCTTGCTCTAGAGTAGTAGGACAGCGTGTTATCGTTGATAAACCAGAAAGTGACCAGCCAAAACCTAATAGGTCATTGCCGCCTTGGCTGTCATATTGTAGTAAAAGAGCAGGCTGTATGCCTGCAATACCAGGCGGCACTTGAATGGGAATAGAATAATTTGCTGCTCCTGAGGGGCTAACTGAGAATTCACCCGATGTCGATCCTACCAGGGATGCATGAGCTTGCGAAAAACTAAAAATAAGTAAAATTAAAAAATATACGTTTTTCTCGACATACTGCACTGAATGACCAATTAGTCCCTGCATGTTGCATTTCTCCCTAAATATTCGTTTTCTTATTTGGTAGCAGTTTGGTTGGTGAATCCCTTTGAATGATCTAAAATGTTGAAGAGTTATTAAACCTAATATTTATTATGCTACGGAATCTTAGCATTTTTTTCTGGATGTGTGAAGAAGCCAGGAAGATTACTGCTAGCAAATAAATGGTTTAGGTTGGAGTCATTGATGACATAATATGTATTGATTTGGTCACAATAACCCTTTAATAATGTTTTCCGTATCCTCAAAACTAATCGCGCCTAATTGCGTGTGCACAATGATTCCTTCACGGTCGACGATGACTGTATACGGAAGAATGCCGTATTCGTTGCCGTAAGATTCTGCTACGGGAATAGTTTTGCTTGGATGAACTAATATTGGGTAGTTTATGGGGATGATATCTAAGAATTCTCTAACCGGTTGCACATCTTCTACCGCGATGCCAACAAATTGTAAGCCTTGTTCTTCATAAGTTCTTTGTAGGTCAACAAAGGCGGGAATTTCTTCAAGACAGGGTGCGCACCAGGATGCCCAGAAGTTGATGACTAGTACTTTGCCGTCCCAGGTGCTGACAGTACGCTTGAGTCCTTCGATGTCAGGCAGAGTGAAGTCTGGGCGTGGTTGGCCGACCAATGTTTTTTCTTCCGCTTCATCTGTAACCGTATCGTCGTTAACAACTTTTTCATTTAAGACAGTGGGCTCTAGTGATGATTTATAGAAGTGGTTGTATGCGACACCGAGTCCACCGCCAATTAATAGTGCGGCGATAGTGATATTAATCACTGTGCTTTGCCAAGAAGATTTGCTCATAGTTGTAGGGCTTGATCGATATGTTGTTTGAATTGTTCGGCTTTCATAAAGCCGACCACGCGATAAGGTTTACGCTCATTACCTTTATCATCATAAAACATTATGGAAGGTGGGCCGTATATGCCAAAGTGTTTTAATAAGGCTTGGTCAATATCATCATTGGCGGTGACATCGGCTTTTAATAGTAAAGTATTGCTTAGCGAGGCTTGTACGTCGCTATTTGAAAAGGTGTATTTCTCCATTTCTTTACAGGAGATGCACCAGTCTGCATAGAAGTCGAGCATGACAGTTTGATTGTTGGCGCTTGCGACTTTGATTTCCTGTTGTAGTTCTTCTACGCTTTTAATGGTTTTAAAGGCTAGTTTCTTATTCTCTACTGATTTACCGGATAGCAGGCTTGTACCATAAAGCGGGCGCGTGACGTCATTACCGCCGCTAACAGCGCCAAGCATGACGAAGCAGCCGTAGACTAATAAGGCAATAGCGCCAGCTTTACGAAAACGTTGCCAGCCGGTGGCATTTTTCAAACGATCAAAGGCGCCGAGATAAACTGCGCTAAAAATAAATAATAATGACCATAAAAGCATGGTGACGACGCTTGGTGTGATACGCTCTAACATCCAGACAGCGACGGCGAGCAGCATGATGCCAAAGGCGGCTTTAATGCCATCCATCCAGGGGCCAGCTTTGGGCAGTAGCTTGCCTGCTGAAGCGCCGATGGCGAGCAAGGGTGCGCCCATGCCCATGCTTAAGGCAAATAAGGCAAGCCCGCCACGTACGGCATCACCACTTTCACCGATATAAATCAAAGCACCGACTAAGGGTGCAGCGACACAAGGGCCGACAATGAGTGCTGAGAGTACGCCCATGATGGCGACCCCCACGAGGTTACCGCCTTTTTGTGAATTGCTAAGTTTCATTAGGCGGTTTTGGATGCTGCTTGGCATTTGCAATTCGTAAAAGCCAAACATGGACAGTGATAGCGCAATAAACACCAAGACAAAGCTGGAAATGATCCACGGATTCTGGAAGGCGGCTTGCAGGTTGGCGCCAAACAGGCCAGCGAGCACACCAGCTACGGTGTAGGTCAGTGCCATGGCCAAGACATAGACTAGCGATAGGCTGAAGGCATGCGCGGTGGTCAGTTGTTTGCCTTGGCCAACTATAATGCCGGATAAGATCGGCACCATGGGAAAGACGCAAGGTGTGAACGCCAGCGCCAGACCTAGACCAAAGAATATAAGGATGATTAGCCAGAGGCTATCGCTGGCGATACTCGAGGCGAGTTGGTCTTGATCGGAGACAAATTCGCTTGCGGTGTTTTGTTTGGCTGCATCGCTGGGGCTAAATGATGCTTTGCTCAGTTTGGGCAGGTCGATATCGATGATTTTCTTTTGTGGCGGATAACAAAAGCTATCTTCAACGCAGCCTTGGTAATGGACTTGTAAGCTAATGGTTTGTTTGGGCCCGGCTTCGCGAACGATGGGGATGTCGATGCCGACGCTATTATAGTAAACCTCTGTATCGCCAAAGCTTTCGTCGAATTTCTTTTTGCCGGGAGGTGATTGCGGCTCACCTAGCGAGACATCGCCTTTGACGACCTCAAAGCGAAATTTATCGCGATACATATAGATGTTGTCAGCGATTTGCCATTCGGCTCGGATGGTTTCGGCATCGGCCGCTTCGGCAAACAAGATAAAGGCTTCATCTGGGGATAATACGACTTGCTCTGTATTGCTGAGGCCCAGTTCATCGCTGAGTGCTTTTAAGCGGTCAGCTAGGTCGC
>CAYUVE010000003.1:31632-40237 GCA_964447985.1 uncultured Thiotrichales bacterium | reverse complement strand
TCCGTGATATGCTGACGAGCGATTTTTGGGTCGTCTACTGATAGTAGAAGACTCAAAAATTGCTCGTCAGCATATCATGGAGTTTCTTGAATATGTAGGAGTAACCTACACGATTACGGAAAATGGTCAAGATGCGCTTGCTACGATTAAAGAGTGGGGAAGCTCAGGCGAGGGTATTCTAGACCGTTTATCAGCCATCATTTCTGATGTTGAAATGCCGATAATGGATGGTCTTACATTGATCAAAGAATTGCGAAAAGATCATCGGTTAGATCCGATAGCATTTTATTTTCACTCAACCTTAGGAAAATTGCTCAATGAGCAATTAGTTAAGGATGTTAGAGCTAATGCAGTGATTGAGAAAGGTGATTATCAAGCATTGCTATTCGAAATTAGGGCTGCCGTGGGGCATGGTACTGAGGAAAAAATGACAGCGTGAGAACCATGTTCTCCATGCTAAATTCGGATACAGGATGTTAGTTAACCGTTCAGAAAATCTCTCAGATGGGAAGAGGCCTAATATGGCAAAGAGAGCTACGCTTAGCGAACAAGACTATAATGAGTTTTCTGAGTACTTAGAGTCATTATGCGGAATAGTGCTTGGTAAGAATAAGCAGTACTTAGTCACCAGTCGCTTAGCACCTTTGCTAGAGGAAAATGAGCTCGAGACATTTACCGAGTTTGTTGCAATGCTTACAAGCGGTAGTCGTAACGATCTAGCCAGCAAAGTTGTCGATGCCATGACGACAAATGAAACATCTTGGTTTAGAGATCGATTTCCTTTCGAACAGATTAAACATCATATTTTGCCAGAGATGGTAGAGACCGGTCGCCGTCGGGTAAGTATCTGGTCGGCTGCTTGTTCTTCAGGGCAAGAACCCTATTCAATTAGTATGGCGATTGCTGAGTTTTTTGATGTGCACCCGAAGTGCTTTCTTAGTCCAAAAATTGTTGCCACGGATATCAGTCCTGAAATCTTAAATATGGCAAGGAAAGGCATTTATGATGACAGCGCATTATCACGGGGTTTGAGTACCGTGCAACGCAAGCGTTTTTTTGTGCCGTTTCAAGACCAATACCAAGTGAGCCCAGAAACCCGTAGCCGAGTATCATTTCAGTTACTAGATTTGCAAAAAGATTACAGTATTTTGGGCAAGCAAGACCTGATCTTTTGCCGTAATGTACTGATCTATTTTTCGTCCGATTTAAGAGATAAAATTATCGGAAGGATGGTGGATTTGATGAACCCTAAAGGCTTTCTTTACTTAGGTGCCTCCGAATCATTAGGTAATTTTGCCCGCCATTTCAAGGCCGTGCGCGGTGATGGCGGTGTGGTTCATCAGTTAAAGTAGTCCTGACCTTGGTGGTTTGCCGCTCTTGCGGCACTGGCTTGCCATTCTCGCCACATATCCCCTGTAAAACCCCTTACTTTCAGCATATATGGCCATACTTTGATAGTTGGCACAGAGGTTGCGTTTAGTTCATCAAACGACATTAGGTTTGATGACATGAAGATCAGTTTCGAAAATGCATTAGGAATTCACGCCGACGCGCTAAGCCTGCGTAGTCAGCGTTTAGAGATTCTTGCTGCCAACTTAGTCAATGCTGATACGCCAAATTATAAGGCTAAAGACATTGATTTTCGCACTGCCTTAAGCAATGCGACGGGTGAGCAAAGCGGGAACAGGCTGAACTCTACTCATTCACGACATATCAGCACAGAAAATGGTGTAGGTAATTCTAACTTCGAAGTGAAGTACCGCATTCCAACTCAGCCTACGCGAGATGGCAATACTGTAGAAGCTGAAGTAGAACAGACAGAATTCGCCCGCAATGCCACGCAATACCAAGCAAGCCTACAGTTTTTAAGTGGTCGCTTCCAGGGTTTGAGAAAAGCCCTTACCGGAGAATAATCATGGCGCTATTTGGAGTTTTTGATGTAGTCGGTTCGGCAATGAATGCTCAGACCGTACGTCTTAACGTTACGGCGAGTAACTTAGCTAATGCTAATACTGTAGCAGAAGATCCAGAAGATACTTACCGTGCTCGTCATCCCGCATTTTCAACGATGATCAAGGAATTTCAAAACGAGGCAACAGCAGGCGTGCGAGTTAGCGGTATTTTTGAGAGCCAAGCACCTCTTAGAACGCAATTTGCACCGGCTCACCCCTTAGCAGATGAAGAGGGATATATCACCTTACCTAATGTTAACGCCATAGAAGAAATGACGAATATGATTTCAGCTTCACGTTCTTACCAACAGAATGTCGAAGTGCTTAATACAACAAAACAGTTATTACAACGTACGCTCACTATTGGTCAGCAGTAGTAGGAGTTTAGAGAAGTGAATGAATTAGATATTAGTAGACTGCAGGCCCTTGGCATTGCGACTCAACCACGGACGCAAGAGACGTCTGAGCTGGGTCAAGATGACTTTCTGCGGATAATGTTGGCTCAATTAGAAAATCAGGACCCCACCTCGCCACTGGAAGGCAATGAATTTTTAAATCAGATTACGCAATTCAGTATTTCTGATGGGATTAGTGAATTAAACAATTCATTTTCTGATCTTGCTAATTCTCTATCGTCAAACCAGGCATTACAAGCATCCGCCTTAGTGGGTCGCTCGGTTTTAGTACCGGGTGATACAGCGCAGCTAAGTGCCGTCGGAACCTTGCAAGGTCGTGCCTCACTACCTGAAGGGGCAAGCTCGGTAACGATAGATGTATTTAGCCAAGGTGGTGAGTTAGTCAATACGATTAACTTAGGCCCACAGGCCGCAGGTAATGTCGATTTTGCCTGGGACGGTTTAACAAATAGTGGTTCGCCTGCAGAGCCAGGTGCATACAGAGTGGTGGCTCGCGCTAATATCGGTGGCGCAGAACAGGCACTTAACACACTTATTTCCGCAAGAGTAGATAGCGTTACGCTGCAAAATGGAGGCAGTAATTTAGAGGTTAATCTCGCAGGGATAGGTCCAGTCAGTTTCTCTTCTGTAGAAGAGATTCGTTAATTAGGTTTAGTAGGAGAGAGTACAATGCCATTTAGAACAGCCCTTAGCGGAATTAATGCCGCCTCATCACAGCTTCAAGTCATTGGTAACAACGTAGCTAACGCGAATACCAATGGTTTTAAACTATCTCGTACCGAATTTTCTGACGTTTTTGCCGCGTCTAATATCGGTTCAGCTTCCGATGCTATTGGTGCTGGTGTTCGGGTCTCCAATGTTACTCAGCAATTTACTCAGGGTAATATCGACTTTACGGATAATGGCCTTGATGTAGCGATTAATGGTCAGGGGTTTTTCCAACTTAGTGATTCAGGCGCACAAGTATTTTCGAGAGATGGTGCATTTAGTGTTGATTCACAAGGTTTTATTGTGAATAGCCGTGGACAGCGATTACAAGGTAATCAGGCTGATGCTACCGGTAATATTTTGCCAGCTGTGGGTGATCTACAGGTTAATAGTACGGGTAATATCGCTCCCAGCCCAACATCGCGTATCGAACTTGGTTTAAACCTTGATGCGTCAGCAACACCGCCGACTGTAGCGTTTGATGCAACTAACCCAGCCAGCTTTAACTCAACCACATCTGTAACGGTTTTTGACAGCCTCGGTGGCTCTCATCTGGCGACAACTTATTATCGTAAAACCTCAGATAACACTTGGGAAACACATTTATTCGTAAATGGTACCCAGTTGACCGAAACTGCTCCGGCTACGGGTGTGTTGACTTTCAATAATAACGGTACGCTTGCTACACCAGCTAATGGTGAAGTGCCCTTTGATGCTTTTGCCATCGGTGGCGGTGCGGCAACGCTGAACCTAACATTAGACTATACCGGTGTTGGTTCACCTACCACTCAGTTTGGTGCCTCGTTTGCGGTCAACTCACTTGATCAAAATGGTTTTCCACCAGGTGCCTTAAGTGGTATCGATATTGGCGATGATGGAATTATTCTAGCTCGTTTTTCTAACGGTGAGTCAAATGCCTTAGGCCAAATATTCCTGGCTGATTTTGAAAACCCTCAGGGGCTAAGACAGTTAGGTGATAACACCTGGGTAGAAAGTGCTGATTCGGGTCCTGCTCAAGCAAATGTACCTGGCGTAGGCGGTGTTGGTTTACTTCAGGCAGGTGCCTTGGAAGCCTCTAACGTCGATATTACCGAAGAGCTAGTCAGCATTATTTCAGCACAGCGTAATTTTCAGGCCAATGCCGAGGTAATTACCACTGCAGATACTTTGACTCAGACCATTATCAACATTCGATAGGCGTAGGTTTTAGCAATGGATCATAGTCTTTATGTCGCAATGAGTGGTGCCAAGCAAACCATGCTGGCTCAGTCAATCAATGCACATAATCTTGCAAACTTGAGTACAGTCGGCTTTCGAGCCGATCTGTCCTCAATCCAGAGTTCAGTAATCGAAGGGCCTGGGTTGCCGACACGAATAGGGTCGGTTGTCGGTTCAGAAGGTGTTGATTTCTCAGAAGGCCATATCAACTACACCGAACGCGAACTCGATTTCGCCATAAATGGTGACGGTTGGATTGCTGTCTTGGATGTTAATGGAGAAGAAGCCTATACCCGGGCAGGCAATATGAGTGTCGATAATCTGGGTCAATTGACTACTGGTGGAGGAAAGATTGTTGTCGGCGAGGGTGGGCCCATTGCATTACCTCCTTTTGAGAAAGTAGAAATTGGTAAAGACGGCACGGTTTCCATTAAGGCTGTAGGCCAGGCAGCCAATGCGCTGCAGTTGATTGATCGTATTAAATTAGTTAATCCACCAGTAGAAGATCTAGTTAAAGGTAAAGATGGTTTATTTCGCATGGCAGATGGAGATCTAGCATTCGCTGATGCGAGTGTTAGCTTGGTATCAGGTGCTTTGGAAGCAAGTAATGTCAATGCTGTAGAAACATTACTTAATACTATTGTACTGGCTCGTGAGTTTGAATCACATATCCGTGTGATGGAGACCGCAGAAGAAAACGATTCGATAACGACGCAACTACTTCGCATTAGTTAATGATTAAATAAGATAGAGAAGATACTATGAATTCAGCATTATTCGCCGCTAAAACCGGACTCGATGCACAACAAACACGTGTTGCAGTCATTTCTAATAACTTGGCAAACGTCAGTACCACGGGTTTTAAACGTGATCGTGCAGTATTTGAAGATCTACTCTATCAAACCGTACGCCAAGTTGGTGCATCTTCATCTCAGGATACCTTACTGCCTTCAGGCTTAAATATTGGTACCGGTGTGCGTGTGGTAGCGACTGAAAAATTGCATACACAGGGTAATATAACTATTACTGATGATCCCTTAAATGTTGCTATTCAGGGGCGAGGGTTTTTGCAGGTTTTGTTGCCTGACGGAACCTTAGGTTACACCCGAGATGGTTCACTGCAAATTGATGCGCAGGGGCAGTTAGTTAATGCTTCTGGCTTTGCTATACAGCCAGCCATTACTATCCCAGCAGCGACCCTAAGTGTTTCGATTGGTGCAGATGGTACGGTGTCTGCGCAGGCTTCTGGTCAGGCGGCTCCTACGCAGGTTGGTAATATTCAGTTAGTAGACTTTGTTAATCCATCTGGCTTGCAGCCTAATGGTGATAACTTATTTTTAGAATCCGCTTCAAGTGGTGCACCTCAGGCCGGAACTCCAGGCTTAAATGGTTTGGGCACAGTTGTTCAAGGCGCGATTGAGAGCTCAAACGTTAATGTGGTCGAAGAGCTGGTTAGTATGATCGAGGCGCAACGTGCCTACGAATTAAATTCACGATCAATCGAGACCGTTGATCAAATGCTGCAATTTGCTAGTCAGAACCTTTAATAGCTAGTTGAGGCGAGGCGATAATGGAAAACAGTACAACTATAAGGTTACTCAAACTGCTGCTTATTTTATTTCTGATGTTGGTGCTTGGTGCTTGTGCATCAAATCGGTCTCATAAAAAGGATTTTGAATCACCAGTATATGAAGTGGTGCCACCTCCACCACCAAGTAATGGTTCTATATTTAGTTCTCAGTATAAGTTGACTCTTTTTAGAGATAAAAAAGCTAACCAAGTAGGGGATTTATTAACAATAGTATTGGTGGAAGAAACTACAGCTAGTAAGTCAGCTGATGTCACTACAGAAAAAGATACCAGTATCTCTATACCTAATCCTACAATTTTAGGTCGCCCTGCAAACTTGATTAGTAACCGTAATCGTAGCTTGGAAACGACGGTTGATACAGAAAATGAATTTACCGGTGCCGGTAGCGCAAACCAAAGTAATAGTTTGGATGGGAGCGTTACTGTTGTAGTAGAAAAAGTGCTACACAACGGTAATTTGCAAGTTAGAGGACAAAAATTAATTACCATAAATCAAGGTGATGAGTTTGTTCGTGTCACCGGTCTAGTCCGGCCTGAGGATATCACTGGTGAAAACACTGTGCTTTCGACACAGGTTGCCAACGCGCATTTCTCATATGGTGGTCGTGGTGTGATAGCCGATGCACAAGCACAAGGATGGTTGGCACGATTCTTCAATAGTCCGTATTGGCCATTTTAAAACGACGGATTATTGTCATGCTCGAAAGTTGTTATCAGCGAGTTGATCAGCCCAAAAAGTCATTGTTTTTGATCAGTTTGCTATTTCTATTAGTATTTTTAAGCCAAAGTGTCAGCGCAGAACGTATTAAAGACTTAACTGCCATAGAAGGGGTGCGAGATAACCCTTTAGTGGGATATGGATTAATTGTAGGGCTAGATGGCACAGGTGACCAAACAGCACAAACACCGTTTACTATTCAGAGTGTTCTCAGTATGTTGCGCCAATTTGGCGTCACGATTCCACCAAATGTTAACCCACAGTTGAAAAATGTTGCAGCCGTTTCGCTACATGCTGAGCTTCCACCCTTTGCCAAACCCGGCCAAACTATCGATGTAACGGCGTCATCCATAGGTAACGCTAAGAGTTTGCGTGGAGGCAGTTTGCTTGCTGCGCCATTAAGAGGGGTAGATGGCGAAGTGTATGCCATTGCTCAAGGTAATTTGGTAGTAGGCGGCTTGGGTGTGTCCGGTGCAGATGGGTCGAGTATTACGATCAATGTACCAAGTGTGGGACGTATTCCTAATGGCGCCATTGTTGAGCGGCCATCGCCCACACAATTTGGTACTGAAGATGCCATAGTATTAAACCTTCACACACCTGATTTCACTACTTCAAAGCGTTTAGCAGAGATCGTTAATGAATCATTAAATATTGATGTGGCTCAACCCATTGATGCTTCATCGGTGTTTATTCGTGCTCCGCAAGATGCGGGGCAGCGCGTATCGTTTGTTTCTCTGATTGAAAACTTAACTGTCGAGCCGGGAGAAGCCGCAGCAAAAATTATTGTCAATTCTCGAACTGGCACGGTAGTGATTGGAAGTCATGTCAGAGTTACTCCAGCTGCGGTTACACATGGTAGCCTGACGGTAACCATTACTGAAGATCCCACTGTTAGCCAGCCAGGCCCTTTGGCCCAGGGAGAAACACAGGTTATCGCCGACACGGGTATTACCGTCGATCAGGGTGACGGCACGATATTCTTATTCGAACCGGGTGCATCGCTAGAGACGATTGTCAGAGCGGTCAATGAGGTAGGGGCCGCGCCAGGTGATTTGGTGGCAATTCTAGAGGCATTAAAGCAAGCAGGCGCGTTGCGTGCTGAGCTTATTATTATTTAGTTATGAGCAGCATTCCTTCGAATAGTCTCTATACGGACTTCAATAGTCTATCTTTGTTGCGAAAAGATGCTGAGGTTAACCCAAATTCTGATGCAACATTGAGAGAAGTTGCACAACAGTTTGAATCATTGTTTCTACACATGATGCTTAAGTCAATGCGATCAGCAGTACCTGAGAGCGATTTAATGTCAAGTCAGCAAACGGGCTTCTATCAGGAGATGTTGGATCAGCAGCTTTCAACTGAATTACCAAAGCAAGGTGGTATTGGTCTTGCCGATATCATTGTCCAACAATTAGGTGGGAATCAAGAAAACAATCGTCTAGATGAAAAAGACTCGCTCGATGAAGGTTTGTCGTTTATAAAACATAAAACAGACAGCGTAGCGAGTCGTGATCAATTCGTGGCGGAACTTTTACCTGCTGTTAATAATGCGTCGCAAGAACTTGGTGTGGAGAGAGATGCAATTTTGGCTCAGGCTATCTTAGAGACAGGTTGGGGCCAGTCAATTATCCATGATAACCAAGGTCGTAATAGCCATAACCTCTTTGGTATTAAAGCCGATGATAGATGGCAAGGTGATAAAATCACCACAAGAACTTATGAGTTTATTGATGGAGCATTGCAGGCTCGTTACGAAGATTTCCGCGCCTATGCCTCGTATCAAGAGTCCATTGAAGATTACGTTAGCTTTTTGAGCTCTAATCCTCGCTATCAAGAAGCTGTCGAATCAGGACGGGATGCTGGTACCTTTGCTGAAAAAATTCAGCAAGCGGGTTACGCCACTGATCCAGAATATGCTCAAAAAGTAAAAGATATTATTGCCGGCAATACTTTTCAGTCGCTGGTTGCTAATGCTGCAGTAGGAGATAGCTAGTGGCTAA
>CAYUVE010000003.1:0-31532 GCA_964447985.1 uncultured Thiotrichales bacterium | reverse complement strand
TTTTCTAGTTTTGAAACCTTAAATACTTTTTCCTCTCAGCTAGACAGTATTTTGGCTGATGCGAATGCGGGTTTGTCTCCGGCGATATCAGGGTTTTTTGATGCTTTGCAAGAAGTTGCTGATGACCCAGCTTCTACCGCAACACGGCAGGTCTTACTATCTGAGGCGGATTCTTTGGTAGCGAGGTTTGATGCAATTTCCGGTCGATTAGAAACGCTTAATAATTCTGTTAACAATGATATTAGCGGGACTGTTAGTGATATTAATGTGTTGGCTCAATCTATTGCTCAGGTAAATAATCAAATTTCAAATACTGAAGCAGGTGGTTCAGGAGGAGTCGCTAACGATTTGCGTGACCAGCGAGATCGTCTATTGCTTCAATTGTCAGAGTACACACAAGTTAGAACTGTTGAGCAGTCTGACGGGACACTAAATGTGTTTATTGGAAATGGTCAGACATTGGTTGCCGGAGGGTTCTCGCAATCACTCAGCGTGGTCAGTAATGAGTTCGACCCAACCAAGCTAGAAATCGGCTACGTTGCTAATGGCACAACGACACAGATATCTAACTTAGTGACGGGTGGTCGCTTAGGCGGTCTATTGGACTTTCGAGAAACGGTATTAGAGCCTGCACGAAACACCTTAGGCCAGGTAGCTATTGGTATTGCTGATCAGGTTAATGATCAGCACCAGCTAGGGCAAGACCTTAATGGTGTAGCGGGTGGCGTTTTCTTTAACGATATTTCGGCAAATTCACCGCTGGTATTACCAAGTACCAGTAATGCTGGCACAGGTGTTGTCGCAGCTGCCGTAACCGATGTTAATGCCCTGACTAACAGTGATTATTTGCTCAGCAATACGGGTGGTGCTTATAGTATTACTCGTTTATCGGATAATACTATTACAAACTTACCAGGGTTTCCTGGCGCGGCAGCTGTAGTAGACGGGTTAACTATTAGTCTGTCTTCCGGAACCATAAGTAATGGTGATTCGTTTTTAGTCAGGCCAACCTCTGCGGCATCGCGTGATATTAGTTTGCAGATCAGCGATGTGAGACAAGTTGCGGCGGCTGCTCCGATCATTGGTCAAGCTGCGAGTAATAATACGGGTAATGCGTCAATAAGCGCTGGTGTAGTCAATGCACCGCCACCACCTAATGCTAACCTTACTCAAACAGTAACGATTACATTTAATAATCCCCCGACAACTTTTGATGTGGCTGGTACGGGTACAGGGAATCCAACAGGTGTTGCTTATACATCGGGTGGTGCAATTACGTATAACGGCTTTACCGTTGAAATTGACGGCGTTCCCGCCGCAGGTGATGTCTTTACTGTTTCTGCTAATACCGGTGGTGTGGGGGATAATCGTAATGCTTTAGCATTAGCTAACTTACAGCAGCAATTAGGTCTTAATAATGGGACCTCTACAATAAGTAATGTCTACGGCAGTTTGGTTGCTGATGTTGGCACACGAACACGTGAATCGGAGTTAAATCAAGCCGCGCAAGAAACGCTATTGCGTCAAGCTGAAGCAAACCGTGATTCGGTATCGGGTGTAAACCTTGATGAAGAAACCACGAACTTATTGCAGTTTCAGCAGGCATTTCAGGCTTCGGCCCAGATTATTAGTATTGCAGATGAACTCTTTCAAGTCTTACTAGGCGCGGTATCACGATGACGGAGCGTATTTCTACATCACAGTTTGTTCAGCGTGGGCTTAATCAGATTTTAAGCCAGCAACAACAAATTGCTGATACGCAGCAACAGCTCGCATCGGGTCGACGTGTTTTACGGCCTTCAGATGATCCTGCCGGTGCAACACGAATTCTTACACTAAGAGAGTCTGTTACGACATTGCAGCAATATAATGAAAACATTAATTTGGCGACGAACCGCTTGCAGATAGAAGAGTCCGCATTGATTAGTGCCGGTGATTTACTACAACGTGCTAGGGAGCTAGCGATCCAAGCAAATAATGCCACGCAGACCAATGAAACACGTGCCGGCGCGGCGGTGGAAATACAAGGCATTCTTGATGGATTGCTAGGCGCAGCCAATACACGTGACTCAAATAACGAATATATTTTTGCTGGTTTTCGTACCAGCGCGCCACCGTTTGTTGCTACAGGGAATACCTTTAACTACGTTGGCGATCAGGGTGTTCGAGATGTTCAAATAGGCGCATCAAGACAGGTGGCTGTTGGTGATTCGGGTGAGCGAGTTTTCTTTGATATCGCCAACGGTAATGGTTTGTTTGCGACCAGTGCTAATAATGCCAATAATGGTAACGGTGTGATTGACCCGGGAAGTGTTACCGATATCGCAAGCTATGTACAGGATACTTATACGGTAACATTTGGTGCTGGCGGCACCTACCAAGTGACTAATAGCAGTGCGACGGTCGTTGCGACGGGAACGCATAGTGATGGTGAAGCAATTGGGTTTCTAGGTATTCAAGCCACTATTAGCGGGCAACCGGCAAATGGTGATACTTTCACTTTTGCGCCAAGTACGGGGCAAGACGTATTTACCACCGTACAAAATTTAGTCAATGTACTAAATACCACAGTCACTGATCCATCTTCTCAGGCTGATTTAAATAATGGTATCAATGTCGCTTTAAGTAACATCGATCAGGCTTTGGACAATATTGTTCAAACCAGATCAAGTGTTGGTTCTCGTCTTAATGCGCTGGAAGACCAAACTAATATCAATGGTATTTTTGAATTAGAAGCACAAACCAGTCTTGCCGGCATAGAAGACATTGATATCGCAGCCGTGATTAGTGATTTTAATCAGCGTTTAGTATCGCTACAGGCCGCGCAGCAGGCATTTGTGCAGGTACAACGTTTATCTTTATTGAACTTCCTCTAAGACAGTTTCCTTGGTAGCGTTGGCGGCATCATGGTTGACAATGAAAGGGAAACATTAGTTGTTACTGGCGGTGCTGGCTTTATCGGTTCAGCTTTAATACGTCGATTAATAAATTCGGGCAGTTATTCTGTAGTTAATGTAGATAAGTTAACCTATGCAGGTAATCTAGCTTCGCTAGATACTATTTCTGATGATGAAAGATATCGCTTTGAGCAGAGTGATATTTGTGATTCTTCAGCAATGGCGAAGGTTTTCTCGAGCTATCAGCCGCGAGCAGTCATTCATCTGGCGGCTGAGTCCCATGTTGACCGATCAATTGATGGCCCCAGTAGTTTTATAGAAACAAATATTAATGGAACCTATGTGTTACTAGAGCAGGCGCTTACCTATTGGCGAACGCTCGATGGTGAGGCCAGAGAGAGGTTTCGTTTTCACCACGTATCGACCGATGAGGTTTATGGTTCCTTAGGGGAGACTGGTTTGTTTGAAGAGACAAGCCCTTATCAGCCAAATTCACCCTATTCGGCAAGTAAAGCGGCTTCGGACCATTTGGTAAGAGCTTGGTATCACACTTATGGATTGCCCATAGTTATGAGTAATTGCTCAAACAATTATGGGCCTTATCAACACCCAGAAAAGTTAATTCCGACAATTATTACTAATGCGATAGCTGGCAAGCCAATACCTATTTATGGCAAAGGCGATAATATTCGTGATTGGCTGTATGTTGAAGATCACGCACGAGCGCTAAATGAGATTTTAGAAAAAGGCGAAATTGGCGAGAAGTATAATGTTGGTGGTAATAACGAATTGAGTAACCTCGAAGTGGTTGGCTTAGTTTGTGAGATTTTAGATGAGCTATTACCCGAGTCAGAGTTTAATCCACATGCTTCTTTGATAGAGTTCGTTGAAGACCGTCCCGGCCATGATCAGCGTTACGCCATTGATGCAAGTAAAATTAAAGAAGAACTCGCCTGGCAACCCGATGAAAGCATCAAGACCGGTCTTAGAAAAACGGTGGAATGGTATTTGTCGAATCAAGACTGGTGCGCAAGTTGGTATAAGAAGGGGTTTGAAAATCAACGGCTAGGTTTAGCAGGATGAAGGGTATTGTCCTTGCAGGAGGAAGCGGCACTCGCTTATATCCGTTGACAAGAGTTATCAGTAAGCAACTTCTTCCTGTTTACGATAAACCTATGATTTACTACCCGCTATCCGTTTTAATGCTGGCTGGGATTCGAGATATTCTTATTATTTCATCTTCTCGTGATATACCGCAATTTGAGTCATTGCTGGGTGATGGTAGTCATTGGGGCTTAAATTTAAGTTATGCCGAGCAAAGTAAACCAGAGGGGCTTGCGCAGGCATTCCTCATTGGCGAGGAGTTTATCGGGCAGGATAGTGTCTGCCTTGTCTTGGGTGATAATGTATTTTATGCACACGGCTTGTCTACATTATTGCAGACTGCAGCGAACAAAGAAGAAGGCGCAACAGTCTTTGGCTATTCAGTTCGTAACCCTAGTGACTACGGGGTATTGTCATTTGATGATGCGGGTAAGCCTAATGGAATTATTGAAAAGCCTAAGAATCCACCATCTAATGTCGCCGTCACAGGTTTATACTTTTACGATAATGAAGTTATAGATATTGCTAAAAACGTTAAGCCTTCTGAGCGAGGTGAATTAGAGATCACTGATGTGACACGTGCATACCTAGAACGAGACCAATTAGATGTGGCGATGCTCGGTCGCGGGGCAGCTTGGTTAGATACCGGTACGCATAGTTCGTTAATTGCAGCAAGCCAGTATATCGAGGTCATCGAGGCTAGGCAGGGTTTAAAGATATCTTGCCCGGAAGAAATTGCATGGCGCATGAAATATATTGATGATGAGCAATTTAAGTCTTTAGGCGAATCCCTTAAGTGTAGCGGCTATGGTAATTATCTTCTTAGTGTATTGGAGCAAGGCCTTAGTTAATTGTGAAAGTGTTACCCACAGACTTGCCTGAAGTGCTTCTTATAGAGCCTGATGTATATAAAGACCAACGAGGCTTGTTTATGGAGCTGTTTAATAGCAACCGCTATCATGAAGTCGGTATAAAAGAGTCTTTTGTTCAAGATAATTACTCTATATCATGCAAGAATACTTTACGCGGTTTGCATTACCAGCTCACGAAGCCACAAGGAAAGTTAGTTCAGGTGATAGAAGGTGAAGTATTTGATGTGGCAGTTGATATTCGCCAAGGTTCGCCTCACTTCGGAAAATGGGCAGGCACAATATTAAGCGAGAAAAACAATTACCAATATTATGTGCCGCCGGGTTTTGCTCATGGCTTTTGCGTTATGAGTGAGACGGTACGTTTTATTTATAAATGTACACAGCATTATGATCCGGCTGATGAGTTAGGTATATATTGGGATGATGAGGAACTTGCTATTGATTGGCCAGTAACAAACCCCTTATTGTCAGATAGAGATCGACAACTACCTAAGCTAAAAAACGTGTTAGCAGCAAATCTCCCTATCTATTTAGAAAGTTAATGAAATTACTTATCACTGGGGCTTGTGGCCAAGTAGGCCGGGAGCTTGCTCTCAGGGCTCAGAAAGAAAGTATTTATTGTGCTTCATATAGTCGTGATCAGTTAGATATTACTCAGCTGGAAGCGACGATGTCAGCCATTTCGGCACAGAATTATAATATGGTTATCAATGCGGCAGCCTACACAGCGGTCGATAAAGCCGAAGAGGATGGTGAGGCGGCATATCGTGTCAATCGGGATGGAGTTAAAAATCTGGCTTTAGCCTGTCGCGAGCAGAATATTCCTCTTCTGCATATCTCTACAGATTTTGTTTTTGATGGCGAAAAGCACTTGCCTTACAGTGAAGATGATGCAACACATCCGATCAATATTTATGGGAAGAGTAAATTAGCCGGTGAGCAATGTATTCAAGAAATTTGGGATAAACACATTATTTTACGAACTTCATGGGTATATAGTCAGCATAGGAATAACTTTGTTAAGACGATGTTGCGCTTAATGCAGGAGCGAGACACCGTACGAGTAGTTGGCGACCAATGGGGTTGTCCTACATCGGCTTGTTCCATTGCTAGAACGCTAGTCGATATTGCTAAGTATATTATGGAAAGCAATAACCCACCTTGGGGGCTCTATCATTTCAGCGATGCAGGCAAAACAAACTGGTATGAGTTTGCTAAGGAAATACAGTTACAGGCAAATGAGTTCAAAGAATTAAACGTATCTATCGAAGCTATTACTAGCGAAGATTGGGTATGTGCTGCAAAACGACCGCGTAATTCATTACTTTCATCCGATAAGCTGACTAAGGCATTTGCTATTACACCGAAGCGTTGGCAACAGCAGCTCAACCCAGTTATCAAGGCATTAACTATAAATACTTAGTTTCTTGTATCTGCCTAGCACCTGTCGCTAGCGCTATTTATCTAAATTCTCTCTTACCTTTGGTATGTATCTTGCCTTTTATCAAGGACTTAAGGCTTTATTTGCGTAGTGAGACGAGTTTTTGACGTTTTGATGTCCGCTATATTTTGATAATTGATAACAAGGAAAAAGCATAACTTATTGATTAATAATCAATATTTTGCGATAGATGCGATGAATATGGTTTTACCCCAACCTCACGTTGAAAACGCGTCATCATGCGTTTTCTTAAATGTTTATTACCCCGGTTTTTTGCAACATCATTATCAAAGTAACACGGAGTTAGTAGGGCTTAATTATTTACAGCAGCTGCAGTCAATACAGTTGGCATGCTTTGGGGATAGTGACTTTTATTCTAACGGATTGGCTTTGGCAGGCTTAGACGCTAGTGATCTGATAATAAACTGCACGCCATTACAGTCTGCTTGGGCTCGCCAATACGGTATCAATAAAGAAGGGCTTAATCTAGCACTAGAACAGATATCTAGCCTCAACCCTGATGTGGTTTATCTGCAAGATCTGACCATAGCGACGCCAGAGTTTATGAGCGCCTTGCGTCCACTGACCGAGTTAATCGTTGGTCAAATTGCTTCACCAGTGCCGCCTCAGGCCGACCTTAAATCCTTCGATATTATTGTTTCATCATTTCCACATTTTGTTAATCGTTTCCGGCAGATGGGTATTACTGCCTACTATCAACCCTTAGGTTTCGATTCGCGAGTATTAAGTCAACTGGGAGATATTGAAAAAGATATCGAAGTGTCTTTCGTTGGCGGGCTATCTGTTGCTCATCAAGATCGATTGAGATTGCTTGAGTCTGTAGCAACTTTGCCTGGTATGCGCATATGGGGCTACGGCGCTGCTGAGCTAAATGCTAACTCGCCTATTCACGCTTGTCATCAGGGCGAAGCTTGGGGAATGGATATGTTCCGTGCGCTAGCACGATCAAAAATCACGGTTAATCATCATATCGATGTAGCGGAAAACAATGCCAACAACATGCGTTTATTTGAGGCAACAGGTTGTGGTGCGCTACTTATTACTGATCATAAGGATAATCTTTGCGAATTATTCGAAATAGGTAAGGAGATAGTTAGTTATCGTTCTGAAGAAGAGTGCATAGCTTTGGTTAAGTATTACCAAAGTAACCCTGGCGAGGCAGAAAAAATTGCGAAAGCTGGGCAAGAGCGGACTTTAAGAGATCATAGTTATGCTAAACGCATGCAGCATACCGCTGAGTTTCTAGAAAGGCATATTAATTATCGACGCAATAAAGGTTGTTTTGCTAAATATGCAATGAGCAATGTTCAAAGTGCTGTGATTTCATCAAATGCACAACAAGTTTCCCATGAGTTTACCGCCAAGGCTTGGTGCGATCGAGATATTCCGCTGAAACAAAGAGACTTGGTCCAAACACAGCTAGATCAGATGTATCACGGTACAGTGCAGCCGCATTTTCAAACGTTAGCTGATCTACTTAAGCCGATTATTTATAACGATGCAACCGTACTGGAGATGGGTTGTTCTAGTGGTTATTACTACGAAATACTCAGCTATTTATTGAATACGCCTATTCAATATACCGGTATCGATATATCTCAGCATTTTATCGACATGGCAAAAGAGTTTTATCCAAGCCAAAATTTTCTTGTTGCTGATTGCACAGATATACCTTTACCAGATCGATCCCAAGCGATTTCAATATCTTCTGGATTATTGCTTCATGTCCCACGTTATCAAGAGCACATTGCTGAGGCAGTAAGGGTATCTGATCGTTATGTTGTAGCGCATAGAACACCAATATGTCGGCAGAAACCTACACAGTATTTCCGTAAACAAGGTTACGGTGTCGATATGGATGAACTACATTTTAATGAACGTGAATTGCTCACCGAGTTTTTATCCAACAATTTGAAATTTGTATCAGCTATTGAATTCGCTACTGATACAGCCAATGACTCTTACGAAGTGTCTTATGTCTTTGAGCGTAAGTAAATCACCAGTAAGTAGTGACGCAAGATTAGATCATGTTTGTATGATTGACTTGCCTTCGAATATTGATGAGCGTGGAACGCTGACGGCAATTGAAGCTGCTAAAGATATACCATTTGAAGTTCGTCGTATTTTCTATATGCATCAAGTCAAGGAAGATCGTGGCGGTCATGCTCATATTGATACCGATCAACTGATTATTCCGATATCAGGACATTTCAATGTTACTTTATTCGATGGTTGTTCAAGCCAGTCCTATGATCTCACTGACGCGAATCAGGGCTTATATGTTCCTCGTCTGATATTTATAGAATTATCAAAATTTATTCAAGGAAGTGTCTGTCTTGTTTTGGCAAGTGACCACTATGACATCAAGCGATCATTGCGAAATCGCGATGCTTATATAAAGTACCTAGGTGAGTATTGTGGTTAGTCCACTACTAAACAATCACCTTGATCATCAATTGCCCGATGCCTCGGGTTATTTCGAAACCTTATCAGAGTTTATGTCGTGGTTTTGTTCTAAAGCCGACGCTATGCGATTTGAAGTTGAAGAGATTCCGCTCTCTAAGATATCAGGTTGGACATTAGACCCAACAGATAAAGGTCTCTACCATCAATCAGGAAAGTTTTTTTCTATACAAGGTATCAATGTCGATATCTCACAACCTTATCAAGAGCAATGGCAGCAGCCGATTATTGTCCAGCCAGAGATAGGGATATTAGGCATTATTTGCAAAATTAATGATGGCGTTCCCTACTTTCTTATGCAGTTAAAGATGGAGCCAGGGAATATCAATAAGGCACAGTTGTCACCAACGGTGCAAGCGACTAAAAGTAATTACACCCGTGTGCATAGAGGGAAACTACCTCTGTACCTTGATTATTTTCTTGATAGAAAAGGCGTAGTTATCGCCGATCAATTACAGTCCGAACAAGGTTCTCGTTTTTTACATAAGCGCAATCGAAATATGATTCTCCTAGTTGAAGATGACCTTCCCTGCGAAGAGAACTATTGCTGGTTGAGTCTTTATCAGATTAAGGCATTGTATTGTCATGATAATCTGGTTAACATGGATGCAAGAAGCGTATTGGCTATGATCGATACGGGAGCTATCGACGGTAGCCATATAATTGAAGATGAGACTGATGAAAAATCTAATTTTAGTCATCAATTAGCCTTATCTCGTAAAGTAAAAGATAAAGGCATCAATCGCTTTGATGATGTCATCAGTTGGTTAACCTCATTAAAGTCCAATTATTCACAAAACATTTCTCATGTAGCACTTTCTGAACTTAAAAAATGGGTAGTAGATGATGAAGCTATCACGCACAGCGATGGACACTATTTCTCTGTAATTGGTGTGCACTCAACTCTGGAGGGTAGGGAAATAAGTGAGTGGTCGCAACCCTTGCTAAAGCATGAAGCTGAGGGATTAGTCGGACTGATCTGTCAAGAAAAGGCAGGCGTGCTACATTTTCTAATACATGCCCGAATTGAGCCAGGCTATATCGATGGTATCGAGATGGGGCCAACAGTCAGCTGCGGAGATCCATCGCGATATTCAGAAGAGAACAGTAAACCGCTGTTTTTATCTTACTTTCATGGTGCAGACGCCTCATCAACACGTTGTGATTATGAATTATCTGAAGAGGGTGGACGCTTTTATCATTTCCGTAATCGTTATCGTGTTATAGAAATTGATGCCTCTGAGCAGCTAGAGATTCCAGTTGATTACTGTTGGTTGACTTATGGACAACTGCTATCTCTCGTCCGTCATAGTTTATACCTGAATATCGAATTACGTAGCATTATTTCTGCTCTACCTATAGAAAGTACGGAGCATCAATAATGAACGTGCTCATTTTAGGTTTTTCATCGATAGTGCAGCGCCGAGTCATCCCAGCGCTTACTGCTCTTTCAGAAGTAAAGAGTATTGATATTGCCTGTCAAAGAGAAAATGTAGAGTTAGCTTTTGTAAAACAAGGAAGTGTATTTAGAGAGTATGGCGATGCCTTAGCTCAAAGTAAGGCAGACGTTGTTTATGTATCACTTATTAATAGTGCTCACTATCAGTGGGTAAAAGAGGCGCTGTCAAGTGATTATCATGTCATTGTAGATAAGCCCGCGTTTTTAAGCATTGAGGAAGCGGAATCAATGACCTTGCTGGCCAACGAAAAGGGTAAGGCGCTGATAGAAGCCAATGTCTTCTCCTATCATCCTCAGATCGCCGAAGCAAAAAACACATTTCAACAATATAAGTTTGATATCAATAGAGTCTACGCCTGCTTTTCTTTTCCTCCTATGGATCAGGATAATTTTAGATATTCCAAAGAGAAGGGCGGCGGCGCCTTATATGACCTTGGGCCTTATGCACTAGCAGCAGGAAAAGTATTTTTTGATCAGCAGCCAGAAAATATTTGCGCCAGTATAAATAGTCAATCAGATGAAGTTGATCATTCATTTAGTGTGCTTTTATCTTATTCGCATGGCCGTAGTCTAGTCGGTCATTTTGGTTTTGATACCAGTTACCAGAATCGTATTCATTTAATTTCACAGGGTATGACAATAGAGCTTGATAGGGTGTTTACCACACCACCCGATATGAGTAATACGTTGTTTATTAATAAAGAGGGTGATAAATATCAACGTCAAATCAGTGCATTTGACTCATTTATAGAGTTTTTCAAATCTGTATTTGCTGACATCCGGGAAAGTAATTATCAATCTCATATTGCACAGTTATTGCAAGCAGCCAAGGCGCAGCAGCAATTAATGCGTATCGCGTGGGAGCATGCATGATCAAAGTTTGGGACTATTTGAGCGAGTATCAGGTAGAGAAAGAGGAAGTGCATCAGGCTATCGATGCCGTTCTTGGCTCTGGCCGGCTGATATTAGGCGAATACGTTGAAGAGTTTGAGAAGTGCTTTGCAGGTTACGTCGGAGTCAAATATGGTGTAGGTGTTAATTCAGGCACTGATGCGCTATTTCTAGCGCTCAAATGTTTAGATATTGGTGAAGGTGATGAGGTCATTACCGTAGCGAACACTGCTGTGCCCACGGTTTCAGCCATCGTATCGACAGGCGCTATACCTAAATTTGTTGATATTGATCCGCAAAGTTATCTCATGGATGTTGAACAATTAGAGGCAGCGATAACGCCGAAGACAAAGTGTATTTTACCCGTGCATTTATATGGGCAGTGTGTCGACATGGATGCAGTGAATGCTATTGCCGAGAAATATGGAGTCGCAGTGCTTGAAGATTGTGCTCAGGCACATGGCGCAACTTATGCTGGCAAAAAAGCAGGGTCAATGTCGACATTGGCTGCGTTTTCATTTTACCCAACGAAAATATTAGGTGGTTTTGGTGATGCCGGTATGGTCGTTACCGATGATCCTGCTCACTATGAAAAGCTTAAACGACTACGTTTCTATGGTATGGATGGTAGTTACTATGCTGATGAGCACGGTTATAACTCACGGCTTGATGAATTACATGCAGCCATTCTACTGAAGAAATTAGATCACCTTGATGACTATGTATCACGTCGTCAGAGTTTGGCGAAACACTATGATGCTGAGTTGGCGAGCTCTAGCTTGTCATGCCCGGTACAGCTCAGTAATCGAGAGCACGCCTATTACGTTTATGTTTGTCGTCATGCCTGGCGCGAGCAGTGGATGACAGCTTTAGAAGCAAAAGGTATTCATACCAATATCAGTTACCCCTGGCCTATTCACACGATGAAGGCTTATCAGTATCTCGGGTATAAGAACGGTGATTTGCCGCACACGGAAGCAGCGGCTGGAGAAATATTTTCATTGCCACTTTATCCGTCCTTGACTAATACCGAACAAGAAAAAGTAATTAGCGCGATTATGGATATTGACTCAGAACTACAACAAGAGAAAAAGACAGCTTAAGGATTTGAAGTGAAACGATATTATTGTACCTATTTTGATGGTCATTATTTAGCTAAGGCACTTTCACTTTTTGAGAGCCTTAATCGCTGCGAGGTTTGTGACTTTGAGATTTTTGCCGTCTGTATGGATGAATACAGTCGCTTGCTGCTTAGTAAGCTCAATATCAAAAATGTTACCACTATCGCAATGCACGATATTGAGCAACGAGACGAAGCTCTATTAAAAACTAAGCATGAACGAAGCAAAATAGAATACTATTGGACAGCGACATCAACTATTATTTTGCGCCTACTTGAGCGTCATCCACATATCGAGTATTTAACCTATGTCGATGCCGATCTTTATTTTTATTCGTCGCCACAACCCATTTTTGATGAGTGGCAGAATAATTCTGTACTGATACATGAGCATCGTTTTTCTCCGGACCAGCAGCAATCGATAGTCTACGGTAGATTTAATGTTGGCTTATTATCTTTTAAAAATGATAATCAAGCCTTAACAGTTTTAAAAGACTGGCGTCAGCAATGTTTAGATTGGTGTTTTTTCAGAATAGAAGATAATAAAATTGGTGATCAAAAATATCTCGATGATTGGCCGCAAAAATACCCGTTTGTCGGAATTATCCAACATATTGGCGCAGGGTTGGGGCCTTGGAATCACATCCAATATCAGTATCAAAATAGCCAGGGCGATGAGTTTTTTGTTAATCAATCGCCCGGAATTTTTTATCATTTTCACGGGTTGAATTTTATTCAGCCTGGTGTAATTGTGCCAGTTGGCGATGTCTATCAAATCAATGCCGACATTCTTGAATGCTGCTTTTTACCTTACGCTGAAAGTTTATCAAGACAGATAGATTTATTGCGTAGCGTGGCCCCAGATTTTGGTTTTGGCCTTTATGATAGTGACGCTGAGAATAAAACTCAGCAACAACGTTTGCTGCTTATTGAACAACATCAAGCAGATTCAAATAACCTACAGAACTTATTATCAAACACGCATACCAATCATGCTTTAGGTAATAACTGGTCCTGCTACTATCTAGAACCTCAAACTGGCTCTGCGCATGTGGCTAATGATCTATCTGACTCTGGAAGTGCGAGTCATGAGAATATGAAGCGTTTATGGCCTGAGGGTAAAGCTGTACAAACGCCTGATGATATTCTTCATGCACTTAGAGATCGGCCAATTTCTCAGCGCATTCGTACACTTTATATTGTCGGGGCCTTTCAGTTTGAAGAGCGTGATTTGTTGTTCTCGCTTTTTCCAAATTTACAGTCCGTCTATTTATTCGAACCAACCCCAGAAGCTTATGAGAGCTTAAAGCAAATTGTCGCTAATGATCATCGAGTCAGCGTATTTCCTTACGCAATCTCTAACTTCAATGGTCAAAGTGAGTTTCATGTTTCCAATAATTGGCAATCTAGCTCATTGCTAAATTTTGGCAAACATAAAGAAGTATTTCCTGAAGTTGATATGACAAAGAGTATTACAGTTGAAACCAGAACTTTAGATAAAGTCATTGAAGAGCATGTATTGCCGCCACCGGATATGTTGTTTGCCGACGCGCAAGGTGCTGAAAACCAGATCACCGAATCTCTTAGTCATAATCTGCGAGAGCGGTTACAGATTATCTATACCGAAGCCAGCACAGAAGAGCTTTATGTGGGTTCCGGTACTTTAGGTGATCTATGTCAGAAGCTCAGTACACATTTCGAATACCTTGGGTTTGCACCGACACGAAATGAAACGCCGACACATGGTAATGCTATATTCATTAATAAAGCAGATATGTCTTTTGTAGGCTCATTAGAAAATGCTGGTGAACAGCAGGTTTCGCAAGATAGCCAGAAGGATGCTTATCAACAACTCCTAAACCTAGGTGAACAGTACGCTAATAAAGGTGAATATTTACAAGCAATTCAAGTTTTCGAGGCAGCAGTAGAGCAATACCCAAACTCCGCTGAATTATTCAATAACCTCGGTGTGTCCTATTTTAATCAGAATGATAAAGCTAAGGCGATAAGTAGTTTATCAAAAGCGATTCAAATAGATCCATTTCATCGGAACTCGGTCAGTAACTGTGCAAAGATACTAGCCGAAATTCAAGAGTATGAGTTAGCAAAAAATGTTATTAATACTTATCTAGAGAAATTTGCTAATGACAAAGAAATGCTTGAGCTAAGTTCATGTATTACTGAACATGATTTACAAAAGTGGATTGATAAAAGCGAGATTATTGATGCTCATTATGTAAAAAGAAACTACAAGGTTTCAGCCATTGTATCAACTTATAACTCAGAAGAATTCATAAGAGAATGTTTGCATGATTTGGTTTCACAAACCTTGGCAAAAGATATCGAAATCATTGTTCTCGACGCCTGTTCACAGCAGAATGAAAGAGCTATAGTTGCTGAGTTCCAACAGCGACATGACAATATTCGCTATATCCGTACGCCTGAGCGCATCGGTATCTACCTAGCGTGGAATGTTATGTCCTTTATGGCATCTGCCCCCTATATCACCTCATTTAGCACTAATGATCGCCTCAGAAATAATGCTTATGAACTGCTCTACAACGCGATAAATGGCCAAGATTATGCCTTGGTTTATGGTGATTCTTATCTAACTGACAAACCCCATGAAAGTTTTGAGAATAATACGGCGAATCAAGTCTATGCATGGCCGCCTTATTCAAAGGATATGCTATTACAGAATTGCATGATAGGTCCGCACCCTATGTGGCGTAAGTCATTGCATGGTCAAATAGGCTATTTTGATGATAGTTATGATGCGATAGGTGATCAAGAATTTTGGTGTAGAACCGCACTAAACTTTAATCTTCACCATCTAGCTGAATATACTGGCTTATATTGGGTAACTAAAGAGTCTTTGTCCGGTAATGAGGAAAGGTCTCATAGAGAGGTTTCTCGCTATAGGCAAAAATATATGCCTTATGTTGCGGCTCGCATTAACTAATATTTACGTGTAGTAGTTTTAATTATCAGTATAAATATTACAAATGTATAAGGATTTATATAAACTGTAGTTTTACTATAAATTTAGTAATGGATTTGTAATGAATGATAATAGAATCAAAGTTATTGCAGAAATAGGGATTAATCATGATGGTTCTATAGAGAAAGCAAAAAAACTTATTAACGGAGCTTCTGATTCAGACGTTGATGCCGTAAAATTTCAGTATAGAAACTTGGAGAATGTTTATAGTGAAACAGATAGGGAAATCGGAGATGAGATTTTATTAGCTGAAATTAAAAAAAACTACCTTAGTCCTGAAGCGATAATTAACTTAACAGATTATGCAAAGAGTAAAGGGCTTGAAGTCGGCATAAGCTTTTTTGATGAAAGCGATATCTTAGATTTTGGTAAGAATATCGGAGAATTTAGCTTTTTTAAAATTCCATCTGTGGAGCTTACCAATACGTCTCTTATCGATTCGCTATTAAATTTTAATCGTCATATTTATATTTCGCTTGGTGCTCATTATGAAGGTGAAATTGAGAAAGCATTGAGCCGATTGCCAGATGTTGGCTGGACTCCATTACACTGTGTGTCTAATTATCCTGTAGCAATACAAAACCCACGCCTAGGTTATATTGATTATTTAAAAGATAAATGGGATAGAGAAATTGGCTATTCAAGTCATGATGAACATTGGGAAATATGTTTATTAGCCATGCATTCAGGTGCGAAAGTTATTGAACGCCATATTACCTTAGATCGCAAAGCGGAAGGTTTAGATCATTCATCGAGTTCAACGATAAGTGAGTTTAAAAAATTAACTTCTTTTGCAAAAAACGAGTTCCTAATTTCATCAGGGAATACCAATCGGGCTCCAAATCAAGGAGAGCTATTAAATAGGCAAAATCTAGGAAGGTCTTATTTTGCTTTTTCAGACCTTCCATGCGGACATATTCTTAAGCAGCAAGATATTGTGTATCGGTCTCCGAATATAGGTATAGATAAAACTGACATTAACGATTATTTGTCTATGCCTATCCGGCGAAATGTTAATAAAGGTGCCCCGATCACAAAAAGTACATTTGGTGAAAATAATGGGTTATCGGAACGCGTCATAGAGTTTTCTCGTCAATCTAATTTATCTTTACCGATCAGGTTTCATGATATGAAGAAGATGGAATTATTGTTTCCAATAGGAGCATTTGAATTCCACTTATCCTATGGAGAAGTGCTGTCTGATATAGATATAGGTATCGTAAATCCGAAAAATAGATATAGCATTCATCTGCCTGATTATGCCAATTCTACTCAGTTAATGGATCCATTTTCTAAAGATTTAGAGCTGAGAAACAGTAGCCTAAAAATTATAGAGCATACAGTAGAACTGGCTGAAAAATTGCAAAACCTAACCGGTTTAGAAGTGCCTATAGTAGGCAGTTTTTCTATTGTGCATTCTGATAGAAAACAGTTTTACGAAAGCTATTCTAAACTATTTAATAAATATCGTGAACGAGGTGTTTCCATTGTGCTTCAGTGGCTTCCTCCAATTGCATGGTATTTTGGTGGGTCAGTAAATTTGGACGTAATGAATAACCTGGCGGATGCGACCTTTATCCATGAGAAGAACATGGGTGTTTGTTTAGACTTTTGTCATTTAATTTTGGGCAGAAATTATTATGGTTTTTCTGAGGAGGAAGTTATAGGTCAACTTAATGGTCAGGTTCAACATATTCATATAGCTGATGCTATAGGTATTGATGGTGAGGGCTTGGCGATAGGGGAAGGTGATACAGAAAATTTAAAACTGTTTGATAAAGCATTCACATATGATTGTCTTAAGGTCGTAGAAGTATGGCAAGGGCACTTCGATAATGGTGCTGGCTTTAGAAAAGCGTTAATTAAATTAACGGATTTATATGAAAACAGCTAAAACAAAACCCAAGGCATTTATCAGTGGGGTTACGGGACAAGACGGCGCTTATCTCGCGGATTTATTGTTGAATGATGGATATATCGTTTATGGCGGTTTTAGGCGAGGAACATTTAATAAAACATGGAGAACTGATTATCTTGATATTACAGAAAAGATAAATCTAGTCGAGTTTCATTTGAATGAGCCACGGAATGTGATTGAGATCTTACAGGATATTCAGCCGGATGAAATTTACAATCTGGCTGGAGAAAGTTTCGTCGCTGATTCATTTAAGTACCCTGATATAACTTTGGAAGCTAATGTACATGGGACACTGAATATTTTAGAAGCAGCAAGAATAGTGTCCCCTAATTCAAGAATGTTTTTCGCATCTAGTTCAGAAATTTTTGGTAGAAACTCAGAGGTATCTTCTTTATTAGATGAAAGATCACCATTTCAACCAGTTAATCCATATGCAATTTCTAAATTGTCGGCTGACTATTTTGTGAAGTTATATAGGGAACAATACGGTTTATTTGCGTGTTCAGGTATATTGTTTAATCACGAAAGCCCATTACGTGGCCGTCAGTTTGTTACTAGAAAGATATCTTACAATATAGCTCGTCTGAAAAATTCAGATGGAAACCCAATTGAATTGGGTGATCTAAATGCGGCCAGAGATTGGGGATCTGCAATTGATTATGTCGACGCAATGAGATTGATGCTGAAGACAGATGTGCCTGATGATTTTGTTATATCTACTGGAAAGTTGTCTTCAGTTAGAGAGTTATTATCCCTAGCAGCGTCGGCTGCTGGTTTTGATCCAGTATTTGAAGGGAAGGGGCGAACTGAGATTTGCATAGATAAAATTAGCGGTAGAGTACTTGCCAAGGTATCAGACCGTTATTTTCGCCCCCATGATACATCACCTTTGGCTGGTGATCCGTCGAAAATTATGTCCGTAACCGGTTGGAGGAAAATAAGGGATTTTCCTCAAATAGTTGATGAAATGGTATCAGAAGACATCAAGCGCTGGAAGGTAGGAAAAATCGATGTATGATGAACTTAAATCCCGTTTAACAGGATGCTTTTATACGATTTTTACGCCTTTCCATGATGATGAATCTATCGATTATGAGAGCTTAGAAAAGTATCTTTCCCTTCTTTATACGCAAGGCGCAAGAAAGTTCTATGCGATGGCTTATAACTCAAGGTATTCACAGTTGAATGATAGTGAAATATTTGAGTTAAATGAGTTTTGTATAAGAACAATAAAAGGATTGGATAGCGAAAATATCGTTGTTGTTGGTGATCCTATTCATTGCTCGACGAGAAATACAATAGAGTTTGCCAAACATGCGGAAGATGCAGGTGCAGATTTAATATCACTAATTGTTAGGGAAAAATATTTTGACGATGCTCAAATATTAGAGCATTTTATAAGTGTTTCAAATGCTTCAAATATCCCAATACTAGTGCATGAGATGCCTTTTTTATCTGGTTTGAATGGTAAACAAATGCATTGGCCTAGATCTCTTATGATGTCGTTGCCAAAAATACCGAAAATTGTAGCTCTGAAAGAGGACGCTCATGATTTCGAGCTTACAAGAATGGCGTTAGAGTTAGAGCCAAAAATTCGTGTAATTGTAGCGGGAACAAAAAGAGAATTAATGAGATATCAGAGCTTTGGCGTACAAGCATATCTTAATGGTATTTCAATAATTAACGCAAGGATAGGTCAAGAATTTTGGAAAGCATTTAAGGAACATGATAAGGAGACCATTGATTTTATTTTGAACACGATTGAATACCCATTTTTTAATAAATGTGCACAGAAATATGGCTGGCATAGAACGAATAAAGCGTTGTTACAAGCGGCAGGATATATGCATAGAAGAGACAGAATGCCTCTGAAACATTTATCAGATATAGAATTTTCCCTTGTACAGACTGTTTATTCGGAAATACAAGCAGCATGGGACCATAAATATGGTAACAACCAATGAAATACACAGCCATCGTTCCTGCGCGCTCAGGTTCTAAGCGTTTACCAAATAAAAATGTCATGGAACTGGCTGGAAAGCCGCTCTTAGTATGGACACTAGAAGCATGTGCAATGTGTGCAGAAATTGATAAAGTAATTTTATCTACCGATTCGATGGAATACTTTGAAATAGCCAGTAAGTATATAGATAGAGATAAGTTAGTCTTAGACTATAGAAATGTTAGCGAGGCGGGAGATAAGGTTAAAATATTTGATTATTTGAAGGAAAAAAGAAAAAAAATATTTGATGAATATGATGAAGCTTTTATTTTGGCTCTGCCGACAGCGCCATTAAGAAAAGCGGGTCATATTAGTGAAGCGATAGCGTTATTTGAAAAGAAAAAAGTAGCTGTATTTTCGGCTGCACCTTATGATTTCCCTATTTCTTTTGCATTCCACGTGTCTGACAACGGGGATTGGAAGCCTGTATTTAATGATAACCCCATGCTGACGGGTAACACTCGTAGTCAGGATCAGAAAGATTATCTAAGGCCTAATGGTGCAATTTATATACGCCCAGTTATTGATTTAGAGAATAAGGAGTTGCATTCGCTTTATCAAGATGCCATTCCTTACTTGATGGGGCTCCATGATTCGATTGATATAGATAGTATAATAGATTTTAAAATTGCTGAGAGTTTAAGTTGATTAAATAAGGATAGTATTTGCGAAATGGAAATTTTTGCTTATATGACGAACTATATTTGAATCTTATGGTGTCGATGAGAATATATATTTTATTGAAGTAAATACGTTTTATCATATACATGTATTAGTTTTGTTGCCATTGTATTTTCAAAATATGCTTTTGTTTCGCTGCTGCAATTTGACACATGGATTTTATTGTATATTTGTTTTAGCAGATCTATGCTCTGAATGGATGGAGATAAAATAGATACATCTAGAGTAAGTTTGGCATTGTCTTCTATTATGCAAAGAGAGGCGTCAATTAACCCTTTGTCATGTAGCATTCTTATGAGGGATACTTCATCGTAAGGTTGATGTATATCTATTGAGAGAGCATCTCTTCTATTGTAGACATTTTTAAGTAAGTCTTCTTTTTTTAGTGAGAATCCAATTAAATAAGGTTTTATATTTTGTTTTATGCATTCTGGCACTATTGCAAGACCACAACGTAGTTGTTTCTCAATAAACATTGGGATTTGGTTACTTATTAAAACCTCATTCATTGCATCCGTATTATTGTTATTAAATGCGATAAATTGGGTGTCAGTATTGGTATCTAAGTAGTTTTTAAACAGCCTTAAATAATCTATAGATATGCCATATTCTTTGTAATTTGAATACCATTCATCGATCGTAATATTGTTTTGATAGTATTCATTAATATGCGCATTGAATATATGAAAATTTGGATCTCTTTTTCCATAACCGAATCCTGGTAAAAGCATATTTATTCTTACTATTGTTGGAAATGTGTCAACTAAGCCATTAAAGTCTCTGTTTTGGTATTTTTTAGAGCCACATATAATGGTATTCATAATTATCTATTTTATGTCAATGTGAACCGCTTCATGCGGATACAGGATTTTTTCTTATAATCAAAATGAAGGTAGCCGTAATAAGCTACCTTCATCGAATCTAAGTTTAAATTAAGGGATACTTTTTGGCAAAAAGGTGCCAAATGCTCTACCATTTTCACTGAGATATTGCAATGACTTACCATTGCAATCTCCACCGCTAGCAAAGCCTAGGGCTGTGGCATTCGTGGTGAATGTTGAAAAGCTACCACTAGTTGAGAAGAAAAGTACCGAGCGATTTAAGTTTGCATCGATATACTGATACAAGTAACGGTTTGTAGTGCTAGTACCGTAGGCATAAAAATCATAAACAAGCCCTGCTCCGGATGGTGCAATACATGTTAAATTTTTAGGTACGCCTGCGATATCTGCAGCAGCTGCATTGGTGCTTCCAGAACTGAATGCGATAGCAATAGAAATTGACAATATAGATTTTTTAATCATAGCTTACCTTCCTTAGTTGTAAGTGAAGGTTTAGTATGCTATTTATATGCGTAAGTTTCTTTACTTAAAAAAGCAAGAGTTATGAATTTTTCTTACGCGACATTTGATTCATATTCTGCTGATGAATTCGAGACCGTTACTAGCTTTCTTGGGCGATGAAAAAGTATGCTCGGTATGTGGCCAATGTTCGCTGCGCTAGTCATATTTAAGGCACGAAATACTAGGTCATTATTACTGTTCTCTATATTGATATGAAAACCGCCCAGTAGTTGAACCAGCGGTTTCCGAATGAAGCATAGTTCGCCGATATGATCTTTAGAACTAAAATGATCTGTGTCAAAATCAGGTTTGACTACGGGCCGTACAAAATTCCCATTTTCATCAAGATGGTCCTCATCGGAGTATATGACCTGCCATTCATCGCCAATGAGATTATCGTGGTTGGCTATTGAAAACAGTGCTTCGGGGTCGAAACTACCACCAGCCGGAATTAAGCCTAACCAGTCAGCTGTAGAGCTATTAACCGCTTGGTTTATGCCAGCTTGAAAGTCATCCGTTTGAATCCATTCCAGGATATCGTGTTGTGAGAATACAGGATCAGGACTAGGAAGATTAGAGATAACTGTCAATTTCCAGTTACTATAAACTTGAGCAGAGATGGAATCTATAGTGTCTGCAAGCCCTTTAAGTTCAGCTTGTTTTACGCAAACTAAAACCTCTATAACTGGTTTAGTTTTCCAGTGCTGCATAATTCTGTCTGCGACGCTAATTTTATCAGAATCAGGGCTATTTACCCGTGTGGTGCTAGTGTCTTCAGGCGCTGCCTGAACTGGAGCAGGATCCGGAGACATAGTAGTTGTGTTATCTGGTGAATCATTTAGCATAATATTGCGGAGATTATTAATCTCTGCCGCGATGGCTTGATTTTCTGGTGCCATTGCTTGTGCTTCACAAAGTAATTTGTAGGCAGCCTCGGCACCCGAGCCATAACCCTCAACATATTGGTTAGGGTTTCTGAGAATAGAACAGGCCAGGTCAATTTTACTTACAAATTCCTGGTTAGTTTCATCATTATTATTCCCTGTTTCCGCAAATATTTCTGCCATTGTCATATCCTCATGTTTTGTATAGAACTCTATAGGCTGTCAAAAAACCTTTTATACGGTTTAGTAAAGCAAAGCTTATGCCATATAACTCCAATTGCTGGGGCTTTAAACCAGTGACTGATTGTTTTGGTATGTTTATTGCCTTTTTCTCGTTGATATATAAAACTAATCGAGGATTTTGATGAAGCATCCATGCAGTAGAGAGAGTAACACATATGAAACTCTGCTTAAGTCCGCCCGCCAATTGATTGTAGAAGCTAAATCTCTAGCATCGAATAACGTTGATTCAAAAATACTTAATGAGATTAGGGTGTTAGTCGATGAGCTTTCGAGACCGGTGTTAAGTACTGAAACCTCGGTGTCACCAACAATAGGGGAATATTCTAATCATTCTCAAATAAATCTAGAAGATGAAACTCATACAGTAAGTAATGCGAATAGTGATTTTCATGAAGAAGCGTACCAATCATGGCTTAATAATCACTATTTAACTGAGCACAAAGCGCAGATTATGGCTGAAAGGATGATGTTGCATTGGAAGTGCCACCCACATATCACTATTTTTATCAATGTGACAGAAAAAGACATTCATGAGTTAAAACACACTCTGTGCTCACTGGATAATCAGTTATATAAGAAATTTAATGTCATAGTAATAAGCAATATTCCACGAGCGGACGATGCTGAATATGAATTTATCAGTGACTGGATTCAAACTGATGATCCGTTATTTGCCTTGAATCAGTCTATTAGCAGAACAACTTCAGATTGGATTACTTTAATTAGGGCAGGTGATAATATCGCTCATCACGGCCTATTTAGTCTCGCTGATTATGTAAATTTAGATGGAAACGAAAAGATTATTGTATACAGCGATGAAGACTATGTTAATAGTGAGGGGGAACGCAGTACTCCACTATTTAAACCAGATTTAAATATTGATTACCTGCGGTCTTATCCCTATATAGGTCGGTTTTGTTTAGTCAAAAAGTATTTATTACTTGCTATCGGGGGGTATCAACGCATTACATATTGCTGTAATGAAGAGCTTATTTTTAAGGCGATAGAACTTAAAGGTGAGTCAGTAATTGGACATATCGCAGATGTGTTATATCACCGTGCTGGTAATAAAGATTTCATATTGGAGCACATAGATGAAAACGAATGGAGAGAAGTCGTAGCGTCTCATCTCGACCGTTCTCAGCAATCTGCAAAAGTTGTTGAAGGTTATTTACCTAAAACTAATCGTGTTTTGTATGAACTATCTGGTCAGCCTCTAGTTTCGGTTATTATTCCTACTAAAAATCGTCCTGAGTTGATTGAGCCTTGTGTTACTTCATTATTTGAGGTGACTGAATATCAGAATTTTGAAGTAATCATTGTCGATAATGGAAGTGATAACGAGGATGTCTTCTACTATTACCAACAGTGGCAACAGCGATATAGTAGACGTATACGAGTTCTTTCTTATGATCATCCATTCAATTTTTCAGCGATGAACAACTATGGAGCAAAGGAAGCAAGAGGTGATTATTTGCTTCTTTTAAACAACGATATAGAAGTGATAAGTGATAGTTGGATGAGGCGTATGCTAGAGCATGCGCAAAGAAAGGACGTAGGTGCTGTAGGTGCCCGTTTATTATATCCGAACGGTAAATTACAGCATGCGGGTGTTGTTGTCGGTCTGGCCGATTCGGCGGCTCATCCTGGGGCTGGAGTAGATTTCCGCGAAGTTGGCCCTATGGCGCGTTACCAAGTAGATCAGAACTTTAGTGCTGTAACTGCTGCTTGTCTAATGACTAGAAGAGAAGTTTACCTTAGTGTTGGAGGGCTTGATGAATCTGACTTTAAAGTATTGTTTAATGACGTAGACTATTGTTTAAGGTTAGGAGATAAGGGTTATAGAATAGTATGGACGCCTTATTCTACATTGGTGCATAAGCAGTCTGCTTCTTTAAATGAGGCGATAAGGGATAAAACAGAAATTGAGAGAGCAACCTCTGAATGTAACTGCTTATTAGGCAATTGGAGAAATATTATTCAAAGAGATCCTGCGTATAATAAGAATTTATCATTTCACTGTACGGAGTATCTAGCAGACGGCCAATTTTCCCCATCATGGGATACCGAATTAGCGACACCACCTAGAATTTTCGGTTTACCACAAGATTATTTTGGTTGTGGTAATTATCGCGTAATTTCGCCTCTTAATTCGCTAAAAGATAAGATGTTGGCACAGACATATATTGGGCCCAGACAGGATATATATCAGGGTTTGCCACCTATTCCTACGATCACTGATATCATCAGAATGCAGCCAGAAACGGTTTATCTACAGTCAGTACTAACGGAAGATATGATTACTTCCCTTGAACAATTTAAGCGTATAGGTTCATTACGTTTTGTTACTGATATGGATGATCTAAAAACGGATTTGCCTGTTAAAAATAGTAATAGAAAATATATTGCGAAGGATATCCGCTCTAGGCTGCGCCGTTTTTTAGTAAATTTTGATTTGCTTACTGTTTCTACGGATCCGCTACGCGAAGCCTATCAACATTTAGTTGACTCAGTTGTGGTTGTACCTAATCGTATAGATAGTAGTAAATGGAGCGGTATAGAGTCTATGCGTCGAGTTGGTAGTAAGCCGAGAGTTGGTTGGGTCGGCGCACAGCAACATCAGGGTGATTTAGAAATTATTATCGATGTCGTGAAACAGACAGCGCAAGAAGTCGATTGGATATTCATGGGCATGTGTCTTGATGAGTTAAAACCCTATGTAAAAGAAGTGCATGAGTTTGAAGTCGATTTCACTAAATATCCTGCAAAAATGGCAAGTCTAAACCTTGACTTAGCTGTTGCGCCACTTGAAATACACCCTTTTAACGAGGCAAAGAGTAACTTACGTGTGCTTGAATACGGTATGTTGGGTTGGCCGGTAATATGTACCGATATCTATCCATATCAAAACGCACCCGTGAAGCGCGTCAAAAACACGACTGCGGATTGGCTAAAAGCTATTCGAGAGCGTGTCTATGACCTCGATTTTGCCGCTAAAGAGGGAGATCGACTCCGCTCATGGGTCTTGCAGCACTGGATACTCCAGGATCATTTACAAGATTGGTCGAAATGTCTGATTCCGGATGCGGTTATAAAATCACATAATCATTTACAGAAAATTGCATAACTAGTTGATATTTAATAATTTATTTAAGGAGTGATGGTGGAATTTAGCCCTTTATAAGTACTTTATATATATAACCTAAAACGCTTTTCCCCGAATGCTTATTTTTGTGAAAAGCGGCAAACTTTTGCCTAAAGCTTTTGCCGCTTTTTGCCGATAGATCACTCGGAAGCGGTAAATATTGTCCTCACAGTATATCCGCTAGAGATTAATCCTAACGAATGACGCGGTTGCAGAGCTGCCAGCGGCATCGAGGAGAAGCATTATGGGTTTAACAGTTAATACTAATATTGCGTCATTGAACGCTCAGCGAAATTTGCTGAGTTCGCAAAATGACCTAAACACTTCACTGCAAAGACTGTCTACTGGTCTGCGTATCAACAGTGCCCGGGACGATGCTGCAGGTCTTTTCATCTCTGAACAGATTACTGCTGACGTTCGTGGTCTTAACCAGTCTGTACGAAATGCACAAGATGGTATTTCACTTGGTCAGGTGGCTGAAGGTGCCTTGGGTGAAATTGCTAACAACCTACAGCGTATTCGTGAAATTGCTGTACAGTCAGCTAACGTTACTGTGCAAAACCGTACCGGTTTGCAACAGGAGGTTGATCAGCTGACGCAGGAAATTTCTCGTATTATTGCTACCTCTAACTTTAACGGTACAAACTTGTTAAGTGGTGCTAATACCTTGACTTTCCAAGTTGGTCAGGATGGTAATGCTAACAACCAGGTTGCTATTACTACGACGAACTTGGCAAGCAGTGCTACTGTAGCAGCTTTTAACGCTACATTAACCGCAACAGGTACAGTAAATGTGAGCTCAGCTGCAAACGCTTCAGGTGCGTTGGCCAGCTTAGATACATCAATTAACAATATCTCATCAACTCGTGCAACATTCGGTGCGATTCAAAACCGTTTCGAAGCTGTCATCTCAAACTTGAGCAACACAGCAGAGAACTTGACTGCTGCACGTAGCCGTATTCTTGATGCTGATTTTGCAGCGGAAACGGCGAATTTGACTCGTGCTCAGATTATCCAGCAGGCTGGTGTGTCTGTTCTAGCTCAGGCAAATACATTGCCTCAGTTAGCACTTTCATTATTGAACTAGTTTGTAAGGGTATTAAGGTTCTGATCCTGGGGCTATCCATAAAAAGAGCTTTGGGATCAGACCTAGAACTGATTGAGGTATAGATCATGGCGAGTGAAGGTACTGCGGTAAATTCTGTAGTAAATCGCCAAGTCGTTGGCGTAGCCCCGGCACGGTCGTCGGTAGTGAATCTACCGGCTAACCAAACTGGTTCTACGTCCCGTAGTAATAGCGGCGACGATCAGGTTAGAAGGAGCGAGCCAAATCGTGAGGCAGTTAGCCAGGCGGTACAAAATCTCAATGATCGCGTTCAGAATGTTCAGCGCAATCTTGAATTTACTATCGACGAGCTAAGCGGTAACACAGTTATCAGTGTTATCGATTCGGAAACAGAGGAAGTGATTCGACAAATTCCTCCCGAAACTGTTCTTAATGCGGCTAAAAACCTACAACGATTGGAAGGTTTACTGATTTCTGCCGAAGCTTAGCTAGCTGTCGGCAGGCAAAGAGGGTTTAATAGCGAAGAGTTATTAAACCCCCTGATTTATAAAATAAAATTTGTAAAGGAGAAAAAGACATTGAGATATCAACCTAGCGATTAGATCAAGCCATATTTGCCGAACAGTCGTTTCGGCAAGAATTTGCAAAAAAGGCAAAACTTGGCCTAAAGTTTGTACTGTCTCCTTCCGATAGTAGTGATGGAAACGGTAAATACTGCTATGCGCGGTATATCCGTTACGGCTCAAATCGGACGGTTTGCTATTGCATTTTTTTAGCAAACTTTGGAGATAAATTATGGCTTTAACAGTAAACACTAATATTGCGTCGTTGAATGCCCAACGAAACTTGTTAGGTTCTCAAAATGAGCTTAATACCGCATTACAACGACTTTCTACTGGTCTTAGATTAAACAGTGCCCGTGACGACGCAGCAGGTTTGTTTGTCGCAGAGCAAATCACCGCTGATATTCGAGGTCTTAACCAGGCTGTAAGAAATGCTCAAGACGGTATTTCACTTGGTCAGGTGGCAGAAGGCGCTTTAGGTGAAATTGCGAATAATATTCAGCGTATTCGTGAAATTGCGGTGCAATCAGCCAACGTTACCGTGCAGGATCGTACTGGTCTGCAACAAGAGGTTGATCAGCTAACCCAAGAAATCTCACGTATTATTGCAACCTCACAGTTCAATGGCACGAGCCTCTTGAGTGGTGCAGCGCAAACCTTGACCTTTCAGATTGGTCAGGACGGTTCGGCAAGTAACCAAGTATCGATTTCAACGACTAACTTGGCTAGCAGTGCTTCAATTTCTGCGTTTAATGCGAATTTGTCCGCCACGGGTACCGTTAACGTATCAACGGCTGCAGCATCATCGGGTGCCTTAGCCGCACTGGATACGTCAATTAACACGGTGTCATCGACGCGGGCGACTTTTGGTGCGATTCAGAACCGTTTCGAAGCAGTGATATCAAACCTAACTAATACCTCAGAAAACCTTGCTGCGGCGCGATCACGTATCGTCGACGCGGACTTTGCCGCAGAAACGGCGGCTCTGACCCGTGCGCAGATTATTCAGCAGGCTGGGGTTTCTGTATTGGCTCAGGCTAATACGATTCCACAGTTAGCATTATCACTACTACAGTAAGCGATTTAATAATAATATTTAATCGGTAAGGGATAAATACACATTACCGAGGTCTCAGTCGTCCGATAGGGGATTGTAGTAAATATCTATCTAGATATTTCAGTCTGTGCCGATAACCTACTATGAGCGGGTTATCGGCGCTGACTGATTTACGAGCATAGTTTTGCCAACCTTTAAAAGTCTTTTTTCGCCATAGTTTTCTTCCCGCTTTGATATGTATTTGGACTATTTTTTGCTTTGACTAGTTTAAGTACGGCAAAGATTTGATTGTGATTAGAGGGTAAAGGTATGGGTACTATTACGGCGCCAGGAATCGGGTCGGGGCTTGATATATCAGGCATAGTCGGTGCCTTATTGGCCGTTGAGCGCCAACCCTTAGAACGTATACAGCAAAACAGATCCGCAGCACAGACAGAGCTATCAGCCTTTGGTCAGCTCAACAGTGCTTTATCAACATTTGAAACTGCTCTCAACGGTCTCGATTCGCTATCGAATTTTAGAATTTTTTCTACGACTACTTCAGATGACACAATTGCTACAGCTACGGCAACGAGTGATGCGGCTGAAGGAGACGTTGATATCAATGTTACCCAATTGGCTGAACGAAATGTCTTATCTTCAGCAGCGTTTGCAGATGCTGAAACCGTTGTCGGTGAGGGTACATTAAGTATTTCTGTCGGTGCTAATTCTTTTGACGTTGTTATCGATAGTACGAATAGTACGCTTTCTGGAATTCGTGATGCGATCAATAATTCAACCGATAATACTGGTATTACCGCAACAGTTATTAATGCCGATAGCGGTAGCCACCTGATATTTAGTTCAGATGAATCCGGTGTGGCGAATGCGCTGACCCTAACTGGTAGTGGTGGTTTGACATCATTAAGCAGCGGAAGTCTTACTACTCAGCAGGCTGCGCTTGATGCACAGCTAACCGTTTCTGGCTTTACCGTGACGAGTAGCTCAAATACGGTCAGCAATGTTTTACAAGGCGTCACCTTCGATTTGGTTGCTACAGGCGCGGCCACCATCACAGTAGGTCGTGATAATGCCGCAGTACAAGAGTCTGTACAAAGTTTTGTCGATGCCTTTAATGCTCTCAATACTACTGTTACAGATCTACGTGCGGGTGATTTACAAGGTGAATCACTATTATTGACAATTTCTTCAGATCTGAGAAATGTGTTTAATACGAGTACGACTGGACTTAGCGATACTTTCTCGACCTTGACAGAAATCGGTGTCGAGTTTAATGAAGAAGGTGTATTGACACTTGATGCTACTTCGCTGACCACAGCACTTAATACGGACTTCCGTGGAGTTTCTAATCTCTTTGCAGATTCTACTAGCGGTTATGTGACTCAGTTGCAGACGATTACACAGAATCTAACGCAGGCAGGTGGTTTAATCGACTCGCGAGAAGATGGGATTAATACCCGTATCGATAATTTTGATACCCGGATAGATGCTTTTGAGCTGCGTCTTGATCAAATTGAAGAACGCTTAGTAAATCAATTCGCTGCGCTTGATCAATTGCTAGGTTCGTTAGGTAACACGAGTAATTTCCTCTCTGCACAGCTGGCAACTTTGCCGACTATTGGGCAGCGTTAGTAATATATTGGCTATATTGATTGTAAAAACTGGGCCGGTATTTGCATATTGTTTGGCTAAACTGACTACTACAAAGGTTTAGCAAGGAGTAAGAAAATGTCTTTGAATGTTCAAGGCGCAGTACAAAACTATAGCAAGGTTGCTAACGAAAGTGGCGTGTTAAATGCCACGCCTTACCGAATCATTCAGATGCTCATGGCAGGTGCCTTAGATCGTATTTCAGCGGCAAAGGGCTTAATTGCCCGTGGGGATATCACTGCTAAAGGTAAGCAAATATCTGATGTTATCTCCATTATCAATGGGCTTCGTCGTAGTTTAGATCACAAAGCGGGTGGTGAGATCGCCGCCAACCTCGACGCCTTATACGATTATATGGTACGCCAGTTAATGCATGCTGGTGTTAATAACGATGTAGAAGTTCTTGATGAGGTGGCGCGCTTACTAAACACCATCAAAAATGGTTGGGATAACATTCCTGATCCTGCTGTTGAAAATACCGGCGTTGCTGCACAATCGGTAGGAATTTCAGCTTAGCTAAAATTAATTCTTTTCCAAGAAAAACGGACTAATCTTATGTCGGCGAACCAACGACTTTGGGCGCAAGTCATTAAAATGACTCAGGGTATGCTAGACCATGCTGAAAAAGATGAGTGGGAGCAAGTTTCAAAGTTAGAATCTTTGCGACAAAGCGCGATTAAGCAGTGTTTTGATACTCCAGTGCCACTTGCAGAGACTACAACTGTACGTACGCACATTAAACAGCTGATGGCAGTAGACCAGCAAATTATAAAACTTGGCGACAATAAACGCGGACAGTTAGCGGGCGAAATCCAAGGCCAAAGGCGTTCACGTCAGGTTTGTCAAACCTATAAGCAATGCGGTTAGTCCTAGACCCTTTGCGGTCTTAGTATCATGACAGGTTCTTCTTCCGGTGATCATCTAGGTCAAGGTTTAGTTCACAAAGCCTGCGTGCCCATAAGCTGCGAAGTTATTGACAGCTTCCCCTCAGGCAGCGGATACATATCGATACAAAGTGACAATGAAGAAGTGCTTCATGCCATTATGATGTTAGAAGACGCGCCGAGAGAAAATCCAGATGATAGTAGCACCGAAGGCCAGGAGGTTCAGCGTTTAGAAACCAAAATCAATCTGATGTTTGAGTTACTCGCTGGGCTATATCGAAACGAGCTAGAATTACCTGCACCGGTTGATATTGCATTACGTTCGGATGCGGTCGAGTGGCAAGCTTCTGAGTCTAATCTTACGAGAGATACCTTAGTTAGATTGAAGTTGTATCTTAGTAATAAGTATCCAAAACCAGTTGTTCTGCATGGTAGGATCACAAGTAGTGAAGACACAACCTGTGTTGTCTTCGATGACGCTGTTAGTGAGCGTTGTCGTGATTGGATAGATAAATATATATTTCGCCATCATCGTCGCGCTGTTGCCATGGCTAAGCGCGAGTCCAGTACTGAAGTCTAAATAGTGCGTTTTCAAACTAATTTTTCTTGACAAGAAACTTTATGTCAGTTTTTTGACATTCTCCTGCTACAGTGGTTAACTACGCTATTAGCGATTTGGAAAAGCTAAAGCTTGGCTGGTTAACAAGAATACTAAACCGGGGGGTGTTTTGGGGTGTCTTTATCCCGTGTGCTTGTTATAGAGAGTGACGAAGCTCGACAAGAAATTATAAAACATAATTTGCAGTTTATCGGGTTCGAGACTGTAG
>CAYUVE010000002.1:0-40471 GCA_964447985.1 uncultured Thiotrichales bacterium | reverse complement strand
AATCAGATGTGATTTAAGCCTCTCTATCTCCTGTTAATGGGACAGCAGTGATATATTTATTAAATAGTGCTTAATGGAAATAAAATCTATGAAATGGCACACATATTTTCTTTTTAAAAGAAAAAATTACTTGTCACAGAAAAAAATTGCTTGTGTCAAATTTGGTGCTTAAGATAAAAATCAAATTTATAGATGATACATTTTGCCCAAATTACGCAATATATATTTTGTCTGACTAGTATGGCATTGACTGCTTTATTTGCGTTTTCGCTATCAGGGATAACAACAGATGATTTATGGCAGACTAAAGGAGTAACGTCATCATTCTTATTGTTAACAATATTTTTATTGATTGGCGCATGTATTGATGCAGGAAAATATCTTTTTTGGCTAAAAAAGGGAAATAGCTTATTTTTTCTATTGCTTAGCTTGCTATTAATGATTTTTTCTTGGCTCGCGAGTTGCGCGTACTTAATTTCTTCAGAGCTTTCGCTTTTAGAATCGGCTAAGACTCATACCAGTGAATACATCAGTCTTCAAGCAGATATAGAAAATATAGAAAACCAAATTAGACATCAAGAGATATTGATTAGTAGGCGTTTGGGTAGCACTTATCACTCTGAGTGGGCGAAGGCAGATGCGATTGCGGAGAAGATCGCCCAATTGAAAACAGAGTTATCAGTAAAGATAGCAAGCCTGTCCAATCTTAGCGAAGATGCTATTGCACCACATGTTGCAACAACACAGTTCTTCCATAGCATAAGTAATTTTATGGGAGCAGATGCGCGCACTATTCGTTTGCTAAGCTATGGCTTATTAAGTTTTTTGTTGGAAATTAGCACGCTTGGAATGCTTAGCCTGGTGAAGGATTTAAAACTCAAACCAGACCGTAAAGATGTGCAGCAATTTGCAGCAGAGGAAAAGGCAAAAGTCTATGCATATCCGAATGAAAAACAGCAAGAACAGGCGGTTCGGTTAATCAGTGATATTCTCTGCGGAAAGACCGCGCCTGTAGTACGTGACATAAAATCACACTATAAACTTGATTTCAGAGTCATTCAGGAGGTTATGAGAAGTTTATATCGACTGGGAGTGTTATGTAACGGTAAGCGCAATAGTTATAAATTAGCACCTGCGATAAGTCCAAATGCTGGTCACTAACTGAGAATAAATTATTATTTGTATGCATTAATAATTAGTGTGCTAACTAATTTTACTAAACCAATTATAAATTTTCCTTGGTTATGCAGTAGATTTGTATCTTCGATATAAAGGTGATTCGATTAGGATAAGCTCAGTTCCTGATTCCCCAGTTTTTGGGAATGCACACCTGATAGCTCTTAGTTTTGTGTGTGATCTAAGTACATGAATAATCGTAGGCATCGAAAAAGAGCGATTATAAGATACTTCATTGACGAAAAAGCTATAAAGCGTCTATTCGAGAAGAGAACACAACGGAATTCATACACAGTGTCGATAAGTCTTTGTTTTTTCATGTTGGATTACAAATAAGTCAGAAATATCCTACATACTTTCGGGATGCCTAGTCGCTAGAATAACGTAGCTGTCCTAAAACATAATAATGACAGCATAGTTATACGTCTTCTATATATAAGGGTCTGAACTTCAGGGTTCAGAATGGGTTGACCGTGAGTACCGTCATTCAACAAAATGCCTCTGTTGCTGAGGCCGTCAATGATCAGTCTGAGAAAAAAATTGATACGGGTCTCGCCTGCCTGATCTTATTAGCGCGCTACCATCAAGTGGCGGCTGATCATAAGCAAATCCAGCATCAGTATGGTGTATCCGGTGAGCGATTTAGTATTGATACCATCGTCCGCGCCACACGCCGCCTCGGCCTCAAATCGAGAAAAATCAACTCATCGATCAAAAAACTTAACAAAACACCATTACCTGCTATCGCGATGGATAAAGAAGGGCAATTCTTTGTCCTGGCCCAGATCAATGAAGACAAAGTCCTAATCCAAAACCCAGCCGTTGGCCGACCAGAAAGTATTACCTTAACCGAGCTAGAACAGCGCTGGTCCGGCCAACTCGTCTTATTTACCAAGCGATCTTTACTAGGCAACGAAGAAGGTAAATTTGATTTTAGTTGGTTTATCCCCTCCATACTGAAATACAAAAAACTCCTAGGCGAAGTCATCTTAGCTTCCTTTTTTATTCAGCTCTTTGCCTTGATGACACCGCTCTTTTTCCAGGTCGTCATCGATAAAGTCTTAGTTCATAAAGGACTCACCACACTCGATGTCCTGGCCATTGGCTTGCTGGCCATAGCACTGTTTGATGTTGTATTAAACGGACTGCGTACCTACGTCTTTACCCATACCACCAACCGCGTTGATGTGACCTTGGGTGCCAAACTATTTAACCACATGATGCGTTTGCCTATAAATTACTTTAAGGCACGTCAAGTCGGCAATATCGTCGCCCGGGTACGCGAGCTCGATACCATACGTAACTTCATCACCAGCTCAGCTCTAACCTTGGTGATAGATTTGTTTTTTACCTTCGTCTTTTTCGGCGTCATGTATTTCTATAGCCCGACTTTAACTTATATCGTCTTAGCCTCTATACCATTTTATATCGTATTGTCCATCGTCATTACCCCCATACTGCGGAATCGTGTTGATGAGCAGTTCAAGCGCGGCGCTGCCAATCAGGCATTCCTAACCGAATCTGTCAATGGCGTTGAAACCCTAAAATCCATGGCCGTCGAGCCACAGATGCAACGTAAGTGGGAAGAACAACTGGCTGCCTACGTCGCCTCATCATTTAAAGCCGCCAATCTGGGTAATATTGCTAATCAAACCGCAGGCTTTATTAATAAAGTCGTTACCGTACTTATCTTATGGGTCGGAGCCACCTTAGTCATCAAAGGCGCCTTAACCATAGGACAACTTATCGCCTTTAATATGATCGCTGGGCGCGTCAGTGGCCCCATACTAAAATTAGTCCAACTGTGGCAGGAATTTCAACAAGCCGGTATCTCCGTGCAACGCCTAGGCGATATCCTCAATGCCCCCACCGAGCCCGGTCATAACCCCAACCGCACCAGCCTGCCAGCCTTAAAAGGTCAAGTCACACTAGACCATATCACCTTTCGTTATCATCCCGAGCGGCCACCGGTACTGAACGGTATTGCACTACAAACTAAACCCGGCGAGGTTATCGGCATCGTCGGACGCTCAGGCTCAGGGAAAAGCACCTTAACCAAACTGATCCAGCGTATGTATGTACCGGAATCAGGTCGGGTATTGGTAGACGGCGTTGATCTGGCACAAGTTGATCCAGCCTGGTTACGCAGGCAAGTTGGCGTGGTATTACAAGAAAACTTCCTCTTTAACCGTTCCGTAAAAGACAATATCGCCCTGGCTGATCCCGGTGTCCCCATGGAGCAAGTCGTACGTGCCGCCCAACTTGCCGGTGCACATGAATTTATCTTAGAGCTGGCCGAAGGCTATGACACTTCCGTCGGTGAACAAGGCTCCGTCTTATCCGGTGGACAAAAACAACGTATCGCCATCGCCAGAGCCTTAATCACCAACCCCAGCATCTTAATCTTTGATGAAGCCACTAGCGCCTTGGATTACGAATCAGAACGCATCATACAAGATAATATGCAAGCCATATGTCAAGGCCGTAGCGTTTTTATCATTGCTCACAGATTATCCACAGTGCGTAAAGCCGATCGCATAATCGTCATCGATAAAGGCCGTATTATCGAGCAAGGTAATCATTTCACCTTACTCAATAAAGGCGGACATTATGCTCAGCTACATGCCTATCAAAATGGCGACGAGGACGTGGCATGAGCATTCTGAATTATAAGAAACTTGCAGATGAACGTTCCTTTCTACCAGCAGCGATAGAATTAGAGCAAACCCCACCGCGCCCTATGGGCCGGGCCATTGTCTATGTCATCTGCCTGCTCTTCGTATTAGCCGCCATCTGGGCCTGGTATGGCAAGATAGATGTCGTCGCTGTGGCCCAAGGTAAACTGATCCCCAGTGATCGCATAAAAACCATACAGCCACTAGAGGCCGCCACCATACGGGCCATACATGTAAAAGAAGGCCAGCTTGTCACACAAGGCAGTGCCTTAATTACCCTGGATAATACCCAGGCACAGGCCGATGCCGACAGGCTTGATAAAGAACTTACCGCTGCCAAGACTAATCTCGCACGGTTAGAAAAACTCGATACCTTAATGCAGCAACAGCTATCGGCAAAAGCAAGTACAAACAAAAAAGAAACACCTAACAACACCATCACCAAGCCATCAATACAAGATGACGATAACAGACAAACACTCAGCAACAGATTATTACAAAGACAAGTCGAAGAATTTCAAGGGCGTTACCAAACCCTAATCAGTGAACGTCAGCGCACCCAAGCCGAAGTGCGTATGGCACAAGGCGAAGTCGAAAAACTCAAACGCACCATGCCCATTCTAAAAGAGCGCGTCGATGCGCTAGAGCAACTGCACGCCAAAAACTACAGCTCCAAATTGGAATACCTAGAGCTAAAACAACAATACATCGAAGAAGAACAAAACATCAAAATCGAGCGCGCCCGCGTCAGCCAACTCAAAGCTAGTCAGAGCGCCATCGAAGAACAGATCAACACCCTCACCTCAGAACAACAACGCATCATACTGGATGAATTACAACAAACCACCTTACAGGTGGCAGCATTAGAGCAAGAGCTAATCAAAGCCAGCCAACGCAACCGCATGACTCATCTTAATGCTCCGATCACCGGCACCGTACAGCAATTACAAGTACACACCATAGGCGGTGTCGTCACCCCAGCACAAGAACTGATGGTCCTCATACCGGAGGACACCCAGCTAGAAGCCGAAGCCTTAATACTCAATAAAGATATCGGCTTTGTCAACGAAGGCCAGATCGCCGAAGTCAAAATCGATACCTTTAACTTCACCAAATACGGTGTCATTGATGCCGAAGTCATCGATATTTCCAACGACGCGATTAGTGATGAAAACCTAGGTTTAGTCTATGCCGCCAGAGTCAAACTTAACGATACGCAAATGCAGATTAATGACAAGTTAGTCAATCTCACACCCGGTATGTCTGTCGCTGTTGAAGTTAAGACCGGCACACGACGCTTGATCGAATATTTTCTCTCTCCGCTACTGAGATATAAGCAGGAGAGTATTAGGGAAAGATAATATTATGAAGATAATACAACGTTTAAAAAGAGATTACGTGCTCCATCGATTTGGTTTGATGGTATTGGCAAGTTTATTTTCTGTAACCGCGTGTGGTGATAGCTCGGAGAAAGAGAGCGTTTCTCAACCTCCAAAAACGCATGAGGTGATTAGCCTGAAAACTGTTGGCGAAGAAAATCATGTGCGAAGTTATAGAATCCCGATAGAAGACTTACAAAAACCGATAAAAGGAGAGTGTGCTATTGCGGACTGCATTGTAGTAAGTCCAAATATAGAAGGCTACGAGTTTATCTACGGAATAGGAAACGAAAAAAAATAAGAGGCTTCGTCTCAGGATATGGAGTTTCAAGAAAAAGAAAAAACAGAAAATTATCGGTCAGTATGTTTTTATCGAAGAAACTGGCTCTGGTCTAAGTAGATACAAACACCCTCGTTGTCCGCGTAGTTTTAAGTATACGTTGAATACTCCACTGGAAGAGATAGAACAAAGTTGTGCCTCTTATTCGCCAACAGAATATTTTTTAGCTCCCGAACTGGAAGATGGAAGAATTATACGATTTAGATGTGCTAAAAACTGTACTGCGGAAACAGCATACCGTGGGATAGGAATAACGTATGTGTATTCGCGTGCACATCTAGAAAATTGGAGAGATATTGATGCCAAAGTATTTGCCATTTTAGATAGTTATACAAAACCATTTAATGTTGATATTAGGGAGAGCAGTAATGGAGTCCCTTTATAAGGTTGTGATAGCTATCCGTTTTTGATAGCAGCATTTGAGGAAAGGCTATGAATTTATTTAGCGATATGCAAAGCAAAACCATAAGCTTGTTGTTTATCATCAGCTTGTTAGTGCTATCAGCATGTGGTGATATCACAGAGGAAGAGAGAGTTTCGGAAAGCCGAGAAACACATCAAGTGATTAGCCTGAAAACTATTGGTGAAGAAAATGATGTACGAAAATATCGAATTCCGATAGATGATTTGTGGAAGACACAACTGGGTGAATGTCTAAGTGAATGCATTACCATCCGTAGAAAAATTGAAGGTTATGACTATATCTATGGAATAGGAAAAGAAAATCGCAATAAAAGGTTGCACATAAAAATTGCAAATTATAAACGTGAAAAAAAAAATAAGCTTATCGGAAGATATGTGTTTATAAAAAAGACACCTTCTAATTTAAGCTGGTATAAACATCCTCGTTGTCCACGCAGTTTTAAGTATACGTTGAATACTCCATTAAGTGAGATTAAAGCGAATTGCCCATCTTTTTCTAGGTTGGAGGATTATATATCACCAGAACTAGGAGATGGCCGAGTGTTAAAAATTGCATGCTATAAGAACTGTACTGTTGAGACAGCTTATAAAGGCATAAGTGTTCAATACACATATTCAAGAACTCATTTAGAAAATTGGCGAGATATTGATGCCAAAGTATTTGCCGTTTTAGATAGTTATACAAAACCATTTAATGTTGAAAATAGGGAGAGCAATAATGGAGTCCATTAATAAAGGTGTAATCGATGCAGATACTTTTGCCTTAACACAAGAAGAACTGGCTTATTTGCAGAGCTTTCTAAGCGCAGGGGATAGAGGTGGCTTTTATATTGGTTATTACAATATAACTGGTAATCGGCAGTCAATATTGCAGGGTCAAATTTCTACATTTAGCGCCACGCCTGGTGGGGTAGCATTTTTATCTAATGCTGTATTGCAAGCTTTAAATCCTGATAGATATGAGGGTGTTTATTCACTCTCTCAAGATGTTGCAGAGAGAGCATTGAGAGCTATTAGAGAAAGTATCGATCCTGCTCCGCAAATGTCAGGAATTGATCCAGGGACTGGGCTGATTAGTGAGGATCGTTTTATAAACAGCGCTAGACAAGCATGGATTGATGCAGAACTGTTAGATTTATTCCCTGGCAATCTTTTCTTTTGGTTGCGTAGTGATGCGGATCGTGCAGCGGCTTCGGCCGATGCTGAAAGCCAACGAGAGGCCTTACAGGCTGAGTTTGGTAATTCACCTACAGAATTAGGTGATGTATTTGACAGTGCGCTTGACGCGATTGGTCGCGGCGCCGAACAGTTCTTTAATGACATTATTCGCGTAGTTCAAGATGACAACTATTCAGTTGATGATTTTATTAACGAGTATTGGCCTTCTCAAGGTGCTTTGGTCACACTCTTATCCAGTCTACCGTCTGAAGTATTCGCGGGACGCTTGTCTGACTATGAGGGACGGGAGGGTTTTTCCATAGTAGAAACCCCCGACGGTCAGATAACTACCGTTATTCGTGATTCCGATGGCAAAACGGTCGGGATATTTGAGAATGACCCGCTTGATATCATTGATGTTGACGATATTTTATCGTTTGTTCAAAACTTTAGTCCTATTGCTGCCATTACTGAAAATATATTCGGAGATTTTCTTGTCGAACTTCGAGTGTCGTTGACAGAAAGCACAGAGTCTGGTGCTTTTGATGGTGATGGTATTTTTTCTAACAACATGCCTTTGGTAGGTGAAACCTCATTTGCATCACTTGAAAATCGGCCCGTATCGGAGGGCACGGCTAACGCGGATACTATTAATTCTGATGCCGCATCGGTTATCGCTGGTGCGGGTAATGACGTTGTAGTCGGTGGCAATAGCGCTAATACAATACAAGGCGGTAGTGGGGAAGATTTGCTCTATGGTGGGGCCGGTGCTGATTTTATCTTCGGTGATGAAGATAACGATGTGATTCGTGGTGGCGCCGGTAACGATCAGATTCGCGGTGGTGCTGGTGATGATCGAATAGACGGCGGTGATATAACCAACGCTCCAAGTGGCGATGACATTTTAACCGGAGAACAAGGTAATGATTTCATATTGGGTTCTGACGGTAATGACACCATCTACGGAGACTTCCAAACAGTTTCAGATCCCTTGCTGGATGGTAATGACACACTTCACGGTAACCAGGGTGAAGATAATCTGTTTGGCGGTGGTGGCAATGATGGGTTATTCGGTGGTGATGATAATGACGAACTCCACGGCGAAGCCGGTAACGACACCTTAGAAGGCGGCGAAGGTAATGATGACCTCTATGGTGGACAAGACCGCGATACCTTATTAGGCGGTGCCGGTAACGATAATTATTTTTATGAAACCGGTGATGGTTTTGACACCATCCGCGATTCAGAAGGCATTAATAACCTCTTTATCGACGGCCAACAACTGACATCAGCGACACAAGTCGAAGTCGGCTCCAGCGTTTATCAAGATGATAATGATGAGCGCATCCGTTACGTGCTCTCCACCACAGGTGGCTTAGTTGTACTAATCAACGATGGCGCTAATTCAGGTTCCATCACCATTGCTGATTTTGGCACAGCACAAAGTAATAACTTTAATCTTACCTTTAATGACGCCGAAGCAACTGTTATCCCTTCTGAACCGCCTATTAACAACGAACCACGTATAGATGTTGGGAATGGACGTGTCGGCGTATTTGGTTTGAGTGTTACGGATACTGGTACTAGCGAGATTGATACTGTAATTGATATCCCATTTTTCTATATCGACAGGCTCGCGATAGAGGAAGATTTTGTTGCTTCTAGTGGAACGTTTATTGATCCTCGTGAGAATATTGCAACAGAAGGTCTTGATGTTGATTTAACAGAGTTAAGTTTCCTTGACTATCCCAGTGTACCGGTGAGTCGAAGTAATTTAAGTCGTCTTGTAAATATATTCCTATCGGACGAGGGTATTTCTATTGATGCTACTGCTATTCTCCTGGATCGTTTCAATGGCGATTTTACTGTTGGCCCTGGGTTTAGTGGTAATGACAATGTCGGAGACATCATTAGAGGGAGTGTGCTAGGTGATATTAACTTACTTGGTCACGGCGGTGATGATCAACTATTTGGTTTGGAGGGAGCCGACGTATTAGTCGGTGGCGACGATAGTGATTATATTGAGGGCGGTGAGGGTAATGATGAAATTATCGGTGGTTTCGGTGCGGATAATCTGAGTGCTTTTTTTGATGAGAACGGTCGATTACGCCGTGTCGGGCCGGGTGTTGAATTTACTTCAGAAGCGGTTATCGGCACACAAGTTGACGGTGAATTTGTTCCAATTAATGGCTCAGTAGACAGCGTCACCGAAACGTTCTCGGGTACAGACATTGTTAGATCAAGAGTTTTGCACTTACGTGAATCTGAAGATAGTGTTGATACCCTTTTAGGGCAGGAGGGTGATGATTTTATTTCAGGACGAGAAGGTAATGATCTGCTCGATGGTGGTTTAGATAATGATAGTTTATTTGGCGGAGATGGTAATGATAACTTGGTCGGTGGTGGTGGCAATGATGAATTATTTGGTGATAGTGATTTTGCCAGATACTTTAGTCAAGACTTTGATCAAAGCGTAACAATTGCCCTTAACATAGTTGGTCTGCCAGAAGGGGTATTATTAGATTTAGGACTAGACGAAATTAATCAAGCAGAAGAAGGCGTTAGTTATGACGATATATTGTTAGCAGGCGATGGTAATGACATCCTTCACGGCGAAATCGGCGACGATATTTTACAAGGTGAGCAAGGTGATGATCAGCTATTTGGTGATCGCCGAGTCGTCCCTATTAGTGTCTTTGGGGAAACACTTTTCGCCTCGCGCTTAGATCCTCTATTGCATGGTAACGATACGCTTTCGGGTGGCGAAGGTAATGATGAATTATTTGGTCAAGGAGGTGACGATACGCTCATCGGTGGTGCCGATAATGACTTGCTGCTGGGTGATGACGTCATTCTTACTAATGATCTGTCTAGCTCTGTATTAGAAGGCCAGTTTCATGGTAATGATTTTCTCGATGGTGGATCAGGCGATGACCAGCTGTTTGGTGGTGGGGCCAGCGATACCTTGATTGGTGGTGACGGGGTTGACCGTTTGTTTGGTGATAATCAGGCCACTGACAGTGTTTTTGATAATGATGATCTGGCGGGTGAATTCCACGGTAATGACTTTCTTGATGGTGGTGCGGGAGCCGACCAGATCGTTGGTGGTGGCGGTAACGATACAGTATTAGGCGGTGCAGGTAATGACGAGATTGACGGCGATGATGGCGTTAATTTCGATGTGCATGGCCGCGATACGATTGATGGCGGTGATGGGAACGATTTTATTACCGGCGGCGGTAATGACGATGTTATCGCCGGTGGTAGTGGTGATGACCAGATCATTGGCGATGGCAGTTTTCTCAATAGCCGTGGTGAAGTCGCGGTGGCGGCTGAATTCCATGGGGATGATGAAATCGATGGTGGTGCCGGTAACGACACCATTTTCGCCGATGGGGGTAGTGACACTATCTTAGGCGGTAGTGGCGACGATCAAATCTTTGCCGATGGCGGTTATAACACCATCGGTGATGACACAGATGGTGTTGTTAATTTCCAAACGTTTTCTGATGCCGTGGTTGATACCGCTTTCCACGGCAATGACACAATTCAGGCGGGTGAAGGTAACGATACCGTTGAAGCCGGAAGCGGTGATGATATTGTTGAAGGGGAAGCGGGTAATGACACACTTTATGGTGGTGCCGGTAATGATGTTTTAGTCGGTGGTGAGGGCAATGACCTTATCGTTGGCGGTGAAGGTAACGATCAATTAATAGGTGGTACAGGCTCTGATTCAATACTCGGTGGTGATGGCGACGACGTATTGATTGGCGGTGCATCGAGTACTGGAGTGACGCAGTATCTTGCTGGTCAAGCTGGGGAGGATACCTATATTTACCAGGCAGGCGATGGGCCAACCATAATTAACGATGTCGAAGGTTGGAATCGTCTGGAAATTAACGGCACCAATTTCTTTCAAGTTACCAGTATCGGTGACTCTACAATTGTCGCATTAAGTGCAGATGGCGCAGACCGTATTCAGTTTGACAACGGTTCATTTCAGTTCTTTTCTGAGATTTTGGTTAATGGTCAGCAACAGAATGCCTTCACTATTGGTGGTACCAGCGATACAGATCGCTTAATTGGCGGCCCTTCAAACAATACGTTTAATGTACCTTCTGGCACACAGAATATAACGATTACTAACAATACGCTCCCTGGTTCGACTGATGTTGTCATTCTACCGTTAGATTTACCAAGTTCCTTCATGCCGAGTCCTTTTGACCCGGATGGCCAGAATCTTATTAATTCTTTCCTAACTATTGGTCACAACAACGATGATATAGTTTTAGCTATTAGCCCTTCTACTATCACAGGCGGTCGTATAGATCCGCAAGGACAAAACAATCCCTTAAATGCTAGGTTTATCACATTAGAAAACTTTTTAGCTGAAGATGGAGCGTCTGTGATTGACCGGCTTGAGGTTGATCCTGGCCCGGCATTTGAGCGAAATTTTATTTTCGATTCCAGTGACATTATTGAAGCAGCCTTTACAGGCGATGCAGGTAACAATACTTTTCAAGGCACTAGCAGGGCTGATGTAATATCTGGTTTAGGTGGCCCAGATACATTAGAAGGTAATGAGGGCGATGATGAATTATTGGGTGGTAGTGGTAATGATACTTACCTATACAGCCTAGGCGATGGTGACGATGTCATAGATGATGTATCGGGAACGGATATTCTACTTTTCTCAGATGTATTGTCTTCGGAAGTCACCCTCACTGAAACAGTATCGGGATTGCTTTTTTCCATTAGTCAAAATGGTGAGCAGGTTGGGTCGATCTTATTAAGAAACTCTGTCAATAACCCCTCCAATCAACTTGAACGCATCGAGTTTAGCGATACCGTGCTTGATGGTGTAGATGAGATTAATAATTTTATTACAGGAAATCGGATTCAAACACTCAATAGTATTGTAGGCGACAGGGACATCATTTTAACGCAAGAGTTTGTACTAACACTACCTGATGACCTATTCCTAGATGAATCAGGTAATACGCTGGATGTATCGGTGACACTGATTGATGGTTCGCCACTGCCTGATTGGCTTTCGTTTAACAGTGAAACACTCACCTTTTCAGGTGTACCTGGTGTAAATGATGCTGGCGATGTCGAATTGGTTTTGACCGGCTCGAACGGGAATATTAATCAGTTTGCTTTGCTCACCTTAGATGCACCGGATGAAGTTATCAGCGTCAATGATTTAGTACCTGACAATTTTGGTGTTTTTGATGCGCCGGATGCCGATATTGCCGTGTTAGGTACGGGCGAAGATGAGGGAATTCGCGGCAGTTTTACTGATGACCAGATAATCGGTGGTGGTGGAAGTGATAACCTGTTTGGTGGTTTCGGAGGGAATGATACTTTAATAGGAAGTGGTGATCTCTCTGGAGGAACAGGTGATGATTTATTAATAGAAAATGTCGGTGGAAGTGATGACGAATTAGATGGCGGTGGTGGTAATGATGTGCTTATTACCAATGGAGGCAACGACATATTATCTGGCGATAATTCTTCATTTGGTGCTGGCGGTAGCGATACGTTTATCATTGCCGAAGCATCTGGGAGAGATATTGTTAGGGACTTTGTAGGTGCTAATGACCGTATCATATTGCCCGAAGGGATATCGCTCTCTGACTTTACTGCTCGTGTTAGCCGAGATGTTGATGGCATTCCAAACTCGGTTGGAAATGAATCTCTCGTATTAGAAGCCGAACAGTTTAACTACCAGTTGATATTAAGTGGCTTTTTAGGTTCTTTTGATTTGTTATCGGCTTCATCTCCTGATTCACCTGATAGGGTTGAAATGATTGAGTTCGCCAATGGCGATGTACTGACTCGAGCTGATTTACTTAGCTTTCTATCTCAGGCTACCGATGGTAATGACATTTTATATGGCTTTACAGACCAAGATGATAGTTTATCCGGTCTAGGCGGGGATGATGTTATATTCGGAATCGGTGGCTCCAACACAATTAGTGGGGGCGAAGGCAATGATACGCTCAATGGTGGCAGCGATAATGATCAGATATTTGGTGGTGACGGTAACGACATATTAAGGTCTGTTGAGTTTACTACATTTAATCGTTCTCGAAATGATCTAGCACAAGACTTATTGGATGGCGGTGCCGGTGATGACCAGCTGATTGGTGACAGAGGTGATGATACGCTTATTGGTGGTAGCGGTAACGATATCTTGCTGGGTGATTTTGGTGCTGATCTGCTTGAAGGCGGGTCGGGCAATGATGAGTTAGATGGTGGTAGAGGTGGAGACGCTGATATCTTATCGGGTGGTGATGGCGAAGACATTTTACGTTTTGACAACTTAGATCAGGTTGACGGTGGTGCAGGTAATGATACGTTTATTCTCACTAACTCATCACTCAATGGCGAGCTCACGTTCTTAGAAGATTTTACTTCCGGTAGTTTAGACCTTTCGAGCTTAAGTGATGTGGAGTTTTTTAGGGTAGGTAGTGATCTACTGGTTACCTCTTCATCTCCCAACTCCCTTGATGGCCTTACCTTACGTAATTGGTTTAATGGAGAAGCAAACCAGATTAGTCAAATCATTACATCAACGACAACGTATTCGGCTGCAGATATTAATAACCTATTTGCCGATGGTGTTGCGACAACCAGTAGTGGTGAAATTATCGGTAGCAGTTCGCGTGATTTTGTAGAAGGTAGCGTTAGCGCTGACACTATCACGGGTGGTGCAGATAATGATTACCTTGTTGGTGGTGATGGTAATGACGTTCTCGATGGTGGCGCAGGACTTGATTTGATTGATGCTGGTGGTGGTGATGACACTATTCTTCTATCAAGTGGCAATGATGTAATAGAGGGCGGTGATGGTTTTGATACTTTAGTGGCTACTACCGGAAATGATGTAATTAATCTTAGTAGCCTAGGTAACGCCGATAATATAACGCTTAGTGGAATTGAGCGAATAGACGGTGGAGATGGTTTTGATACGGTCAATAATCCTGGTATTACTAATCTTGAGTTTAACAATATAGAAGAGGTCACAGGTATAACTGTTGACTTGAGTGGCGCCACTGTTGATCAGGGGCTCGTAATTAGAGGTAGGAATATTACCGGATCAAATTTAGATGACAGTATTTTTCTGGAATCCTCGCAATTTGATTCCAGCGTGAGTGGTGGTTCTGGTGACGATGTTATCACCTTAAGCACTGCTCGGCAGGAGGAAGTATTTGACTCGTTTTTTACCTCAGGAATCGAACAGGTCGCCGATACCCGAGTTAATGGAGGAGAGGGTTTTGACGAACTGCGTATTCAAAATGATTATCGTGTCATCAACCTCGATGGCTTATATAGAGATGTTGTAGGCATTGAAAATATAATTGGTATAGGGGGCAATCATGAATTTGCTGTTGAATACATAGGTGGTACTGCCACTGATGTATTTAATACAGATTTTTCAGGAGTAGTTGCTGAAAACATTTCTTTTCAAATTGGTCAAGTTCTGGGTGGTAGTAGTAACCTACGTGATAACCAGATATTCAACGGCCAGGCTAATTTTACTGGCTCTGATAGTGATGACGCCATTACCGTCCAGTTTGTTAGAGATACAGACGTTCGGGTCGATGGGGGTCTTGGTGATGATGTAATTATTATCCGAGACGATCACACCGTTGTTTTTTCAACCATTGAAAATGAAATTATTCGGAATTCGACTTTATCAATCGAAACGAATATATCTCTAGTAGAAGGTGGTTTTAACTTAGCCGACGTGACCTTGTCTCGTGTTAATGATGATTTGATTATTTCTGTTAATGGCACAACTAACCAGATTACCTATGAGAATGGTTTCAGGAATGACAGTGCTTTTGCCACGATTCAATTCGTTGACCAGACGCTAACATCAACGGATATCAATGACGTCATTGCTAATGGTGGCGGTAATCCTAATATTGCCCCTGTCGCGGTGGCTGACAGTTTCACTGGCACAGAAGATCAGGCACTAGTGATTAATGTGGCTGATTTACTGGCGAATGATACCGACGCGAATGGTGACAGCTTAAGCATAGTCGATGTGTCGAATGCGACAAACGGCAGTGTCAGCTTTGATGCACAAAATCAAACGATCACCTTCACCCCGGATGCTAACTACAATGGTTCAGCCTCATTTGACTACACGATTTCCGATGGTGTATTAACAAGCACTGCGAGCGTTGCCATAGACATAACAGCCGTTAACGATGCGCCGGTCGCCGGAGATGATACGGGAGTCACGGATCAAGATACAGCAATTACCCTAACGTTTGCCGAGTTATTATCCAATGATAGTGATATTGATGGTGATGCCTTAACTATCTCCAGTGTAGGCAATGCGCAAAATGGCACGATCAATCTCGATAATATTGCACAAACCGTGACGTTTACACCGGATGCGGGATACTTTGGCCCGGCGAGCTTTGACTACACAATCAGTGATGGCGAGTTAAGCGATACCGGCACGGTAAATCTTACTGTTAATGAGGAAGTCAATATTGCGCCTGTTGCCGTAGTGGATAGTTTCACAGGTACCGAAGATCAGGCATTAGTTATTAATGTGGCTGATTTACTGGCGAATGATAGCGATGCGAATGGTGACAGCTTAAGCGTAGTCGATGTGTCCAATGCGACAAACGGTAGCGTCAGCTTCGATACACAGAGTCAAGCGATCACCTTCATCCCAGATGCTAACTACAACGGTCCAGCCTCATTTGATTATGCGATTAGTGATGGTGCACTAACGAGTACTTCAAGTGTGACCATAGACATAACAGCCGTTAACGATGCCCCGGTAGCAGGTGATGATGCCGGTGTAACGGATCAGGATATAGCGATCACCTTAACGGTTGCAGAGCTGTTATCCAATGATAGTGATATCGACGGTGATGCCTTAACTATCTCTGGTGTAGGCAATGCGCAAAACGGCACCATAAGCCTGGATAGTGTTGCGCAGACGGTAACGTTTACACCGGATGCAGGATACTTTGGTCCGGCGAGCTTTGACTACACCATCAGCGATGGTGAGTTAAGTGATACCGCGACGGTTAACCTCACTGTTAATGAGGAGGTTAATGTGGCTCCTGTCGCCGTAGCCGATAGCTTCACTGGAACAGAAGATCAGGCATTGGTGATCAATGTGGCGGATTTGCTAGCGAACGATACCGACGCGAATGGTGACAGCTTGAGCGTAGTCGATGTATCCAATGCGACCAACGGCAGTGTCAGTTTCGATACTCAGAATCAAACTATCACCTTCACACCAGATGCCAACTACAATGGTCCGGCCTCCTTTGACTACACGATTTCTGATGGCACCTTAACGAGCACAGCGAGCGTCGGCATAGATATAGCAGCCGTGAATGACACGCCGGTTGCCTTAGACGATAACCTGAATGTCAACGAAGATACCGCTTTGTCTGGAAACGTATTGCTTGACAATGGAGAAGGCGCGGACAGTGATGTGGACGGAGATAGTCTCAGTGTCGATACCACCCCAGTTACCGGGCCTGCCAATGGATCACTTAGCCTCAATAGCGATGGCAGTTTTGTTTATACACCGAATGAAGACTTTAATGGCACTGATAGCTTTACCTATCAGGTGGATGATGGAAATGGCGGTGTTGATACGGCGACCGTCACCATCAATGTGAGTGCTGTCGCTGATGCCGTTGATGATACGCAGATTACGGATGAAGAGAATGCCAGTTTGATTAACGTATTGGCGAATGACAGCTTTGGCCCCAATGCCAGCGTAAGTGCCATAAGCCAGGGAAGTAATGGTAGCGTAGAGATCATTGGTAATGGCCAAGTGCGTTACACACCTGATGCCGGGTTTAACGGTGCTGATAGCTATACCTATACCGTTACCACCGCTGCGGGTGATACCGAAACGGCTGCGGTTAACGTGGTGGTTAATGCCGTAAATGACGGGCCTAATGCTATCGACGATGCTGTCACAACAGATGAAGATCAGGCTGTAGTTGTTGATGTGTTATCCAATGATAGCGATATCGATGGCAGTACACTGATAGTCACTCAGGTTACAGACGGTGCTAATGGCAGTGCGCAAGTCAATGCCGATGGCACAATCACCTATACCCCGAACGCTAACTTCAACGGCAGTGACACCCTAAGCTATACCATTGCAGATGATCAGGGCGCGCTGGACACGGCAACAGTGACGATTACCGTTGAGCCAGTCAATGACAGCCCAGTTACTACGGATGATACCGCTGTAACGGATCAGGATACGGCGATCACCCTAACATTTGCTGAGTTATTATCGAATGATAGTGATATAGACGGAGATGCTTTAACAATCACTGCTGTTGGTAATGCTACTAATGGTGGTGTCAGTTTGGACTTAATTAATCAAACGATTACTTTTACACCAGATGCCGGATACTTTGGTCCGGCGAGCTTTGACTACACCATCAGCGATGGTGAGTTAAGCGATACAGGTACAGTTAACCTGACTGTTAATGAAGAAGTTAATGTCGAGCCAGTTGCTGTGGCTGATAGCCTCACTGGCACTGAAGATCAGGCACTAGTGATCAATGTGGCTGATTTACTGGCGAATGATACCGATGCGAATAGTGATAGTTTAAGCGTAGTCGATGTGTCAAATGCGGCAAACGGTAGTGTCAGCTTCGATGCACAAAACCAAACGATTACCTTTACTCCAGATGCCAACTACAATGGTCCAGCCTCATTTGACTACACCATTTCTGATGGCGCGTTAACGAGTACAGCAAGTGTTGCCATAGATATTGCCGCAGTTAACGATGCTCCGGTTGCCACAGAAGATACTGGTATCACTGATGAGGATACAGCTATTACTCTGACATTTGCTGAGTTATTGTCTAATGACAGCGATATTGACGGTGATGCCTTAACGATCACAGAAGTATCGAATGCGGTAAACGGTAGTGTGAGCATTGATGCGCAAAGCGAAACGGTGACGTTTACACCGGATGCCAGTTATTTCGGTCCGGCTAGTTTTGACTACACTGTTAGTGATGGCGACTTAAGTGATACTGGCACGGTAAATCTCACTGTCAACGAGGAGGCTAATGTGGCCCCTGTTGCCGTGGCGGATAGTTTCACCGGCACAGAAGATCAGGCATTAGTGATTACAGCAGCTGAGCTTCTATCTAATGACAGTGATGCCAATGGCGATAGCTTAACCATCGCTGATGTATCCAATGCGACAAACGGCAGTGTCAGTTTCGATACTCAAAACCAAACCATTACCTTCACCCCAGATGCTAACTACAATGGTCAGGCCTCATTTGATTACACGATTAGCGATGGCGCGTTAACGAGTACAGCGAGTGTAGCCATAGATATTGCCGCAGTTAACGATGCTCCGGTTACCACAGATGATACTGGTATCACTGATGAGGATACAGCTATTACTCTGACATTTGCTGAGTTATTGTCTAATGACAGCGATATTGACGGTGATGCGTTAACGATTACAGATGTATCGAATGCGGTAAACGGTAGTGTGAGCATTGACGCTCAAAGCGAAACGGTGACGTTTACACCGGATGCGGATTACTTTGGCCCAGCAAGCTTTGACTATACCCTGAGTGATGGTGAATTGACGGATACGGGTACAGTGACTCTGACCGTGAATGAGGTCGTTGATACAGGCCCGCTATTGGATGCCAGAGATGACGTTGATGTGATATCACCATTCGAGGTCAGCAGTGGTAACGTGATTAGCGGTGTAGGAGCTGAACCATTCTTCGAACAAGCACGTGGTACGGATATAACTAGTGACGGCGCACGTGTCAATCAGATTACTTATCGTGGTCTGGTACTGGATTTGGATATTACTGTACCACCTGCACCGACCGGCGTATCGGAACAAGTAGAGCTGACCCGACGAGCTAACGTCGACGCGTCACAACTATCATTATCGAGTCCCGATGGCGGAATTCGTTTTGATAACCGCGGCAGTATTCGTGGAGCAGGAGTCGGTAATAATAAACTCAACAGTGGAGAGACTATCGTTATTGATTTTGATCCACAAGATTTGCCTTCAGGAGTAGAAAACGTTGAACTGACGTTTAATGATCTGGGTGGCAGTGACCAGGTTAGAATTACCGCACGGGATATCAACGGTAGCGTCTTAAGCGAATTTGAGCGCACCGGCTTAGGTGGTAATAACACACCGGATATCGTCAACCTGAATAATATTTCCGGTATTGCTTCAATCGCCATTACCCAGCTTACCGGTTTTGACTCTAATATCAGAACGATCTCCTACGATCCTAGCGCTACCATAGTGGGCGGTAGTGAAGGCAGTTTATCCTATATCTATTCGACAGAAGTCGATTCAAATGGTGAATCGGTCACAGAGGTGACGATAACAGACAGTGCTGATAGCACAAGCTTATCCTTCCGCAGTGATGGGTTGTATGCATTCACCTCAGTACCGCCGAGCGCACCAATGGCGATTTCGGTTGATACCATATCACAAACTAATGTCGATGCGGCTGACTTTGACTTATCTGTATTATCAGGTGGCTCAGCGCTGGCTTTTGCCACAAATGGTGGTAATAGTGGCTTTAGCCAGGATGGCGTCGGTGTCGCTGGGGGGAATACCGAGCTGTTAAACGCCGGAGAAGCACTGCGTATTCGCTTTGATGATCAGCTTACACCGAATGGTGTCAACAACGTCTCGCTGAGGTTGAGTGACTTTGAATCTGGTAATGGTGATGCTGTCACCATTAATGTTACACACGATAGCGATAACAATGGTAGTGATGAGTTAACCCCCCTTCAGGTGAGTGCTACGAATGGTGACTCAAATGAAAGCGTGGATTTATCGTCATTTACCAACGTAAGCCAGATAGATATCACACATGCCAGTGGCTTTGAAGTCGGCTTGTCCAATGTAAGTTATATCCAGCCTAGCATAACGCCGACAGGTACTGAGTCTGAAATTATTGACTATGTCCTTACCGATATAACAGGCCAGACAGATTCAGCACGCCTGACCATCTCAACAGTCGAGAATACCATTAACGGAACCTCAGCCAGCGATACCATCACCGGCGATGCCCGCAATAATGCGATTGATGGGAGTGCAGGTAACGATAGCGCGTCTGGTAATGGTGGGCAGGATACTATTTCAGGTGGCTTCGGCAACGATACGCTTAATGGTAATGACGGCGACGATATCCTTAACGGTAATAACGGTGATGACGTATTAAGAGGTGGCCGAGGAAGAGATGTATTGATTGGTGGTGAAGGCAGTGATCAATTTATCTTTGCTGCCGGAGATGGTCAGGATGTGATTGATGCAAGCGATAGCTCAAGCCAAAGTCAGGAAACCTTAACCTTGGAAGGTATCAACCAGGATGAACTTTGGTTTAGTCGCAGTAATAATGACCTGCTTATTGATGTCAACGGAAGCAGCGACCAGGTGAGGATCAATAGCTATTTTGTTGGCGATACGTATCAAATTGATACACTGACTACTGATGATGCCGTACTCTCATCTGGGCAGATTGATCAGTTGGTAGCGGCGATGTCAGCATTTGGTGCATCACAAAGCGGTGGAGACGTAACTTCAACTGCCACCCAGGATGAGCAGCAAGCGGTCATTACTGCGGCCTCTTAAATTACAAGTTGCTTACTATCTAAAACTACAAATGAAATATTCCTGTCCCGAAAAATTGCCGGACAGGAATACTTCATTTAGCTGTTGGAAAATCGTCGAAATTTGTTTTGCCTAGCCTAATTTTACTTATCTGAAGAACAAGCTAAGCCGCTGATTTGCCTTGAATAGTAGTTATATTGAAGACGAGCAGTAATGTTGACTGCATGGTTAGGCGCCACACCATCACGATATAACCTATTGTTTTAACCAACGGTTATGGACGCACAAGCAGCCATATTTGTCGGAAAAGGGCAATAAAGGTAGCTAACTGTCGGAAAAATGTCGGAAATTTCGAACGCATGGTAGGGTGCTATCTTACCTGAACATTGTTTTGAGGTGTATCGCACGATATCGTAGCTATTATCCTATAGGACGGATCGGAAACGACCCAAAACAGACATTGAAATTATAAACAAAGCGTTTGTGTGCTCGATATATAAGCTAGAAGGAGATTTCAAAATGTTGACCCTAAGGGAGCAAAGCTACGATTGGGCTATCAATCACGCATTAAATCTTGGTGATACAGATGTATTTCCGGCACCATTTGAATATCAAGCTCTAAAGCATGACTGGGATGCGGTCAAAGCGCAATTGTTAGGTGAAAACATCATGGACTGGGACACTCGCCCAGCAAGAGCTTTGTTGTCACCAAAAGCAAAGTATGGCTTCCGTACTATTACTCAACTTGATCCGCTCGACTTTCTGATATATAGCGCATTGATCTACGAAATAGCAGATGAGCTTGAGAGTCGAAGAGTTCCCATACAGGATGAAATTGTATTTTCATATAGAGTCAATTCCAGCGAAGAAGGACAGCTTTTTGACCCCAATATTGGGTATAGACAATATTTAGATAAGTGCCGAAGCAAACTTGCTGCTGCGCCAACTAGTACATTTGTAGCCGTAAGTGATATTTCAGACTTTTATTCACGCATTTATCATCATAGACTCGAAAATGCGCTTCGGGCTGCTACGACTAATTCGAATCATATATCTGCCATAATGAGGTTACTTTCAGGTTGGAACGGAACTGAAACTTTTGGCATCCCTGTCGGCTCTGCTCCCTCAAGAATACTTGCTGAAATAACCCTTGCTGACGTTGATGAGGCGATGTTAGCAAACGGCATCGACTTTGTTAGATTCAATGATGACTATAGAATATTTTCTAACACTCAGACAGAAGCTTATCAGCACATAGCATTTCTGGCGGAGACACTTTTTCGCAATCATGGGTTGTCACTACAGCAACAGAAAACAGAAATGCTATCTGCAAATAATTTCAAGCATAAATACTTGGCAACGCCATTAGATCGGGAAATGGACTCTCTACATGAAAAATTCCAAGCGTTGATCGAGGAGTTAGGCATGGAAAGCTGGTACGAGGAGATCGATTATGATGATCTTGATAAAGAGCAGCAAGAACTTATAGACACACTAAATTTAGGCGAGCTTCTTCGAGAGGAAGCAGAGTCAGATGAGCCAGATATACCGGTTGTTAAGTTTTGTCTTCGACGGCTTGGGCAACTAGGGGATGACGGTGCCGTAGAGGATATATTTACGAACCTAGAATCATTAATCCCGGCGTTCGTTGATATCATCCAATACTTTAAAAGTTTGCGATTTTTAAATGACACTAGTCGATCTGAGTTAGGAGCTCGTCTCTTAGCATTGCTACAAGATTCAATGGTTAGTGAATTGGCTTATCACAGAATGTGGATTATGCATGTATTTACGGAATCTCGTGAGTGGGACAATGAAGGACGGTTTGTTGGTCTTTACAACCAAGAGGTTGATCAGGCTTGTAAACGAAAGCTAATCTTAGCAATGGGCCGATCGGAACAAAGACATTGGTTTCAATCTCAATGGCGTACTTTATTTGAACACCCTCACTGGCAACGACGAGCTGTTCTTTTATCGGCAAGTTGTATGCCTGCTGACGCAAGAAGACATTGGTATCGGTCTGTAGAACCTCGACTTGACCTATTGGAACGAGCGATAACCCGATGGGCGCGGGCAAACCCATTTAGTCCATAATTAAAAAATGTCGATATTGGGGGTGCTTGCCCTGAAACTCTAAGGAATAAAAATTGACGGAAAAGGTAATCAAAAGAATTAAGGGATCTGAATTCGCTACAAGGTTTTCTCTTCAGCCTGAAAAATATGCGTGGCTCTTAGGAGCTGGATCATCGGCATCGGCAAACATACCGACTGGGTATATGATGATCACTGATTTTAAAACGCAGATATTCTGCCGAGAGACTAATCTATCTCCAAAAGAGGTTGATTCAACTGATCCACTTTGGGTTGCCAGGATAAATGAATTTTTTAGTAAGCGTAGTATCCTGCCGCCATTAAATGACCCTTCAGAATATTCGGCAGCTTTTCAAGCTGTTTATCCCACCGAAAGTGACCGTAGACAGTATATTGAAAATGCTATTCGAAAAGGTACTCCTTCGTTTGGACACAGAGTACTTGCGTCACTAATAACAATGAAGAGAATACCATGTGTATTCACAACTAATTTTGACCCATTAGTTGAAACAGCAGTCGTCCAAACTGATCAATTACTAGAACATCAGGGTCGCGCCCTGCCTGTAGTAGCTGCAATCGACTCTGCTGATCGAGCTGATCGTTGCATGAAGGATTCCTCATGGCCTCTTATAGCGAAGTTACATGGTGATTATCAATCTATCGAGCTTAAGAATACTGAGGAAGAACTGGCTACTCAGGATGAGAAAATGAGAGCGGTCTTTAGCAAAGCATGCTCCAGATTTGGACTTATTGTTCTAGGTTATAGTGGTCGTGATAGCTCGGTTATGGAAGTTCTCGAAACTGCACTTGATACTCCAGAAGCTTTTCCTGGGGGGATATATTGGATAAGCAGACCGGGAAGCAGTTTATTCCCGGCAGTTACTGGAGTTTTAGAAAAGGCGAGTAGTCAAGGTATTGAAACAGCGATAGTTGAATCTCAAAATTTCGATGAATTTTCTTCTGATTTAATAAATCAATTTGAGTTGCCAAATGAACTTCATGGGCATGTCTTTGAGGCACGTCCAACACCTATTCTGCAAGATGTTTTACTACCAGATAACGAGGCTCTTCCTTTTCCAATTCTTCGTTGTTCTGCACTTTTTATAAGTCAAATTCCCACTAAGGCAAGACGTATTATTTTAAGTAAATCAGCAACAACAGAAAGAGTAAGGGAATTATTTAGAGAGAATAATGTATATGCCTTAGCTGCATGTAATGGAAAGACCGTAGCAGCATTTGGTGCCGATAAAGAAATATTGTCAGCATTGGGCAGTTTGGGAGCTAAACTGGACGGAACTATTGAATTAAAACCGGATAAGGATAGCTGGGCTCATGGATTGATTTATGATGCTTTGATAAAGGCGCTATGCAGAAACCGCCCGCTCTCTCCACGTTTGCGAAATAGAGGTCACGCAATACTTATAAGAAAAGAAAATGATGGCGATGATAAAGAAAGAAAAAAAGAGCGCCAAAAAATACTTAGTGGCTTACAAAGAGCTTATTCGACACCACTTAATGGACAAGTACCAAAATTAGGTCATTTTTTTAGTGAGGGCATTAAAATAAAAGTAGAGCAACTCAACGAGCATTGGTGGTGTGTTTTTGAACCTTCTACTTTTGTTGATCTTTCTAGGGAAGATTCTCCAGTCAAAAATACTATGCTTCATCGAAGCGATCCAGTTGCTGATTGGAGACGTGAGCGATGGGCTCAGCGATACAATAGTGTCTGGGCAAAAGTAATAGAAGAATGGGCAAATATTCTTTCATTATCTTCAGATGGGAAAATGCATGCTTTTGAAATTCAAGATGATGTTGGTGTCGATGCAAGCTTTTGTCTAACTGGTGCGACTGCTTGGAGTAGGCCAGGACATCTACATGATTACTTTACTAGGGACAGATAGTGATGAAAAACTCGCAAGCAGCAGCAAAACTCCCCCCTTTTACACTTTTGGATGAGCCACAGCTATCATTTTCATCTGAGGATAAAGAATCTGTTGATCCAAACCCATTGCGTGGGTTAAGTCGATTCGGGCCATACACTAGCTCCGTGTTTAAAACATATACGCCCCTGTTGAGAGTGGCTGTAGTCTGCCCTAATAGCAGTTGGAAGCAGGTTGGTGAGTTGATGAAAACCCTTCAGGTTAGTCATCGGTCTAGTGACAGAAAGGAGTATGTACCCGAGTATCCTGGATTTCATGGTCTCTTCGGTGTTCCCCTAGTATCAGCAGAAGCAAAGGTACACATAAAATGGGATGATAATCTTGGCGGGTCAAATGGAGTAGAAGAGCAACAAGTTTACCTACTTTCTTTACTGAAAGATGCAATGCAGCACCTTTCTTCATTTAGTGAATTATTTGATGTTGTGGTAGTACATTTTCCAGACAAATGGTCATCTGTAACTAAGACATCAATTTTTGATGCCCATGATGCATTGAAAGCGTTAGGTGCACACTATTCAATTGCGACACAGGTAATAAACGATAGAAGTTTCTCATTCAATTACAAAGCTTCAATTGCTTGGCGTTTGGGGATCGCTCTTTATGTTAAGGCTGGCGGGACTCCTTGGAAATTGGCACCAATTGCTGGTATACCGGATGATACGGCATATATTGGATTAGCGTATGCTTTGAAAAAAGTTTCTGAGGAATCTCATTATGTAACTTGTTGTTCCCAGGTTTTTGATATGGATGGTGGGGGAATGCAATTTGTGGCATTTGAAGCGCGTGATCCGGTCAAGGACATAGACGAAGCAAAACGGAATCCTTTTCTTAGTAGAGACGATATGCGAGCCGTTCTTGCGCGAAGCCTAAGCCTTTATCAATCTAGAAATGGGGGAGCACTACCGAAAAGACTAGTAATTCATAAAACTACTGCATTTAAAGATGAAGAGGTGCAAGGAGCTTTGGATGCGCTACATGGAGTAAAAGAAGTCGAATGTATCGAAATCAGTAGTAGATCGACTTGGCGTGGTGTTTGGTTGATTAAGTCCGGAGATGACAAAAGAGAATCAGTAGGGGTGCTCACTAAGCCTGCCGGATATCCAGTACCCAGAGGTACTGTGTTATTGCAGACCGGTAGTTCCGCGCTTTTATGGGTGGCTGGAAATGCACCAAGTGTCTCTTCAACTGGAAATTACTATCAAGGTAAGAAAAGCATTCCAAAACCTCTCTTACTAAAACGCCATGTTGGCTCTGGTTCTCTTGAGGCGATGGCTCTTGAGGCATTAGCTTTAACAAAAATGGATTGGAATAATGACGCGCTATATGACCCTGTTCCTGTAACGATACGTTATTCCCAGCGACTTGCTAGAACTATATCTAACATACCTGATTTGCCTGGTAATACCTATCCGTATAGGCTTTTTATGTAGGTAGCATTCTGATATTTTCTAAATATTGGAATGTCCGTTATTGGCCGACAGTGACACTGCATCCAACCACCCGGTATTCAGTTTAAATAGGTTTCGTAGTCCTACTCAGTATCTGAAATAGCTAATGAAACGTTTTTATGGTAGCTACATATATTGATTATTTCTTAATGATTCAATCATTATTTACAGATAGCGTAAAAATAAAACTGTTTAAAAATCAATGATTTACTATATAAATAACGATTCTGCTAATTGGGCAAGCTAATACTGAAGGTATAGAGATTAGTAAAATATCAGGAGTTTTTAATATCTTCATCTTTTAGTTTAAGTGAATCCGGTAATTACCTGTTTCTACTACTAACCATTGCAACTTCAGTGTGTCTACTACTATAATCCGTCGCCTTGACGCGGGGTATTGCTGTTTAGATAGCTACTGGACTATATCGTAAGCCGTTAATAGCGGTCTGTACCGATGGTAGCCAGCCCCCGCTACCAAAATTGGTAGATGCTTATTGGCTACCAATATTTGAGCGTCTCTTTTATAATAGAGCCGATTTAAAGTAGTTTTGCAGGTGGGCCGTTAGGCCCATTTTTCGTTTTAGGGGTTTTTGCTTATGCGTAGCGCGCCACCGCGTGTATGCGAGTGCATCGAACCGGTGGTTGCCGGGCTTGGTTATGAATTTGTCGGTGCAGAGTATGTGACCGAAAATGGCCAACGCGTGCTACGGATATATATCGATTCTGAGCAAGGAATCGACGTTGATGACTGTGCCAAGGTCAGTCATCAGGTAAGTGGTGTATTGGATGTAGAAGACCCGATACGCGAGGCGTACGCTCTAGAAGTATCGTCGCCCGGAATGGATAGACCGCTATTTAAGCCAGAGCAATTTGAACGTTTTGTTGGTGCAACAGTGCGTTTGAAATTGGCCGTTCCGGTGTTGGGTAGGCGTAAATTTAAAGGTGAACTGACTGAGGCTAACGAAGCGGGTGTCGTGGTTGAGGTTGATGGTGAGGCCTTTGATATTGATTGGTCCGCGATTAATGAAGCGCGCTTAGTGCCAGAGTTTTGAGGAAGAATTTTTCTTATCTGTTTATGGCAGGTAACTAGGATACGGTATGAACAAAGAGATTTTGTTGGTTGTAGATTCTGTTTCAAATGAACGTGGTGTTAGCAAAGACATCATTTTTGAAGCGATAGAGCTTGCTTTAGCAACAGCGACTAAGAAACGTAATCGGCTTGATATCGAAGCACGGGTAAGTATCGATCGCCAAACAGGTGATTATGAAACGTTTCGCCGTTGGCTAGTTCTTGAAGATGATAGCGAAGAATTCGAATTGCCTGATCAGCAGATAATCTTATCAGAGGCACAGGAAAAGAACGCTGATGTTGCCGTCGGTGACTATATCGAAGAGCCTATGGAATCGGTAGAGTTTGGCCGTATTGCTGCACAAACAGCAAAACAAGTTATTGTGCAAAAGGTACGTGAAGCCGAACGCGCACAAGTACTAGATGCTTATAAAGATCGCGTTGGGGAATTGCTTAATGGCGTAGTCAAACGTGTTGATCGCGGCAATGTCATTATGGATCTCGGTGGTAATGCCGAAGCGATAATTTTGAGAGAAGACCTGGTGCCACGAGAAGCTGTGCGCACAGGTGATCGAATCCGAGGTTATCTAAAAGAAGTTCGTGCTGAGGTGCGTGGTCCGCAATTATTTGTTAGTCGCGTTGCCCCAGAAATGTTGATTGAGTTGTTTAAGCTTGAAGTGCCTGAAGTTGGCGAAGAGTTAATAGAAATTATTGGTGCGGCGCGTGACCCAGGTTCGCGAGCAAAAATCGCTGTTCGTTCACATGATTCGCGAATCGATCCTGTTGGTGCTTGTGTCGGTATGAGAGGCTCGCGTGTTCAGGCGGTTTCAAACGAGCTTGCCGGTGAGCGCATTGATATTATTTTGCATGACGAAAATCCAGCCCAATTTGTTATTAACGCCATGGCGCCCGCAGATGTGACGTCAATTGTCGTTGATGAAGATTCGAACTCAATTGATATCGCGGTGAGTGAGGCAAATCTTTCACAAGCTATTGGTCGTGGTGGTCAAAATGTAAGGTTAGCTAGCCAATTAACTGGCTGGGAACTTAATGTCATGACCGAGACGGATGCGCAGTTGAAAGGTGAGGCGGAGGCAGAGGCCACGCAAGCGATGTTCGTTGAGCAGCTCAATGTAGACGATGATGTTGCCATGATCTTGGTTCAGGAAGGCTTTACCAGCCTGGATGAGATTGCCTATGTGCCTGAGTCTGAAATGAATGCAATTGAAGAATTCGACGAAGAAACCGTTGAAGAGCTTCGTCGTCGTTCTCGCGACATTTTGATTACCAAGGCAATCGCAGATGAAGAGATTTTTTCGTCAGCAGAACCCGCACAAGATTTGTTAGAACTTGATGGAATGGATGAACGTCTGGCTCATATATTGGCAGGTCGCGGTATTATTACGCAGGAAGACTTAGCCGAGCAATCTGTTGATGAGCTAACAGAAATAGAGGACTTAAGTGCTGAGCGCGCTGCGGAACTGATTATGGCGGCACGTGCGCCATGGTTTGCTGAGGAGGAAAGTTAAGCACCTATGGCTGATGTAACCGTAAAAGAATTTGCTGACGTTGTCAAAATACCCGTTGACCGTCTGCTCTCGCAACTCAGTAGCGCTGGCATTGATATCAATAGTGCTGATGACACGATTTCGGATAAAGAAAAAACAGCTTTACTAACCTATTTGCGTGATCTTCATGGCGCTAAAGGCAAAAAGGAATCCGGTCCTAGTCGTATTACGCTTAAGCGTAAAACAGTTAGTGAAATCAAACAAACTGTCGCCACACCTCGTCCAAGTGCTGGAGGGCGAGCAACCCCACAAAATCGTAGCCGAACGATTAATGTCGAAGTCCGTAAAAAGAGGACTTACGTTAAACGTGAAGAGGTGTTAGCTGAGGAAGAAGAACGACTTAAGTCTTTGAAAGAAGAAAGACAGCGAGAAATCGAAGAAACTGCGCCACCACCTCCGCCGCCAGTTGTTAAGAAGGAAGAAGTAAAGGTTGAGGAAAAACCAAAAGAAACTCGTGCAGAAGAGGCTCCTAAGAAGGAAGCAGAAAAAGCGGTCTCGAAGACTAAGGCTAAGTCAGACGATGCGCCTAAAGTCATCGATCCGCCTGTGCCTACTGAACCTGCTGCAGAAGTTGCCGCGCCACCACCGCCCAGTGAAAAGAAAGAGCGTAAAGAGAAAAAACGCGGTAAAGGTAGTAAGCACGAAGAAAAAGAATTACATATTGCTAGCGATAAAGTCGCTCGTAAACGTAAGGCCGTACGTAAGCCACGCCCAGCCGTAACAAGCGGCGAGACCAAGCATGGTTTCGAAATGCCTACTGCGCCGGTTAAGCGTGAGGTAACTATCCCAGAAACTATTACGGTATCTGATTTGGCCCAAGGTATGGCAGTTAAGGCTGCTGAAGTCATTAAATATTTGATGACTAACGGCACTATGGCAACAATCAACCAGGTGTTGGATCAAGATACGGCAGCGATTGTTGTTGAGGATATGGGTCATACTCCGAAGATGGTTAACGAAGCGGAGCTTGAGGAATCGGTTCTAGCGGTTGATGATAGTGATGCTGAGAAAAAACCACGTGCGCCTGTAGTGACCATTATGGGTCACGTCGATCATGGTAAGACTTCGTTATTAGATTATATTCGACGTAGTAAAGTGGCAGCAGGAGAGGCTGGGGGGATCACTCAGCATATCGGTGCTTATCGCGTTACAACAGATAAAGGTACGATTGCATTTCTTGATACACCAGGTCACGCTGCCTTTACAGCAATGCGTGCACGTGGTGCACAGGCGACTGATATAGTTATTCTTGTCGTTGCCGCTGACGATGGTGTTATGCCACAAACTATCGAAGCGATTCAGCATTCCAAAGCTGCTGGTGTGCCGATGGTCGTTGCGGTCAATAAAATTGATAAAGAAGAAGCTAACCCGGATCGTGTCAAACAAGAGCTCGGTACTCATGAGGTGATACCTGAGGACTGGGGCGGTGATGTGATCTTTGTTAACGTTTCGGCGGTGACTGGTGAGGGTGTTGACGCTTTACTTGACTCGGTATTATTACAAGCCGAGTTGATGGAATTAACCGCTGCCGTCGATCAACGTGCTAATGGTGTCGTAATCGAATCGACCTTAGATCGTGGCCGCGGCCCGGTTGCAACCATACTCGTCCAAAGTGGGACGTTGAATAAAGGCGATATCCTGCTTTGTGGTAATGAATACGGGTCTGTTCGAGCGATGTATGATGAGCACGGTAAGCTTGTTGATTCAGCAGGGCCTTCTACACCTGCTGTTGTCTTAGGTTTGTCTGGTGCGCCGAACGCGGGCGATGATGCGGTATCGATTGCGGAAGAGCGTGTTGCGCGTGAAATTGCTGAATCACGTCAAGGTAAAGACCGAGATCTTAAACTCGCTAAGCAGCAAGCTGCGCGTCTTGATGACATGTTTAATCGCATGGGTAAAGAAGACGTTAGCACTCTCAATATTTTGCTCAAGGCTGACGTACAGGGATCTGTCGAAGCTTTAAAAGACTCTTTAACAAAACTCTCGAACGATGAAGTAGAAGTTAAGATTATCGCAAGCGGAGTTGGTGGGATTAATGAGTCCGATGTTAACTTAGCCTTAGCATCTGAAGCTGTCGTAATCGGTTTTAATGTTCGTGCTGATGCCACGGCAAGACGTTTATGCCAAGAAGCTTCTATGGAGCTCAAATATTACAGCATCATTTATGAAGTAATAGATGATGTGAAGGCGGCTTTATCTGGTTTGTTATCACCAGATGTGCGCGAGGACATTATTGGTTTGGCTGAAGTGAGAGACGTGTTCCGTTCACCCAAATTTGGTGCTATCGCTGGTTGTATGGTGACTGAAGGTGTGGTCAAGCGTAACAATCCGATACGCGTGTTACGAGATAACGTCGTTATCTACGAAGGCGAACTGGAATCGCTGCGACGCTTTAAAGATGATGCCAACGAAGTCAAAAATGGCATGGAATGCGGTATCGGCGTTAAAAATTATAACGATGTGAAGGTTGGTGACCAAATCGAAGTTTACGAGCGAGTCACTGTACAACGCACGCTTTAATGCCAGAATTTAATCGTAGCGACAGAGTCGCTGAGCAGTTAAAAAGAGAGCTAGCACAATTGATTCGATATGAAAGCCGTGATCCTCGCTTTCAGTCGTTTACTATTACCGCTACGCGTGTGTCGCGTGATCTATCTAAAGCTAAGATTTATCTGACCAGCCCTGATGGGGAGTCTGGTAGTGCTGATGCCGTAGTTGCGATCAATAAAGCCAGTAATTATTTCCGTTTCGAGCTCAAATCGCGCTTAATGTTGCGTTCCATTCCGCAACTACAATTTCTCTATGATGAATCGGTGGAACGCGGTTCAAGGATGACAAGTTTAATTGAGAGCACGGTTGCAAAGGATAAAGCGCAGGCTGCAGCTGAACACAAAGACGATAACGATTAGAACGATTCTATGGCCAGATCAGGCAAGCGTAGAAATTCCGGTCGTGATGTACACGGTATTTTACTCCTAGATAAACCCTTGTGGCTCAGCTCTAATTCCGCTTTGCAAAAGGCAAAACGGATGTTTGATGCGCGTAAGGCAGGGCATACGGGTAGCCTTGACCCTTTGGCAACGGGTCTATTGCCGATTTGTTTTGGTCAGGCAACCAAAGTTTCGCAATACCTCATAGATTGTGACAAACGATATCGAGCGACGATGCAACTCGGTGCCGAGACGACCACAGGTGATACCGAGGGTGAAGTAACCCAGGAATACGACGTTTCGAATGTTACTTCTACGAAAATCAGTCAGGTAATTAGCGCCTTTGTTGGCGATATTACGCAAATACCTCCCATGTATTCTGCGATTAAGCATCAAGGTAAACCTTTGTATAAGCTCGCAGCAAAAGGAGTTGAGGTAGAGCGTAGCCAGCGTAAGGTGCATATTTTCGACCTAAAACTTCTCGATTTTCGGGATAACAAAGTCGAATTTGATGTGCATTGCTCAAAGGGTACGTATATACGTACTTTGGCGGAGGACATGGGTAAGCAACTAGGTTGTGGTGCCCACCTAATTTCGCTGAGACGGTATGCTGTCGGGAATTACCAGCAGATCACGCCATACTCATTTGCACAGCTCAATGAGATACTTGAGCAAGGGGGGCACGAGTCGTTAGATAAGCAGCTCTTAGGCTTGGATAGTGGTCTCGCGCATCTACCACCACTAGAGCTCAATGATGAACAAGCCTTACGGCTTTCTAACGGCCAGCGAATTTCTGTGGATAGTAAGCTAAACCCAGGTTTGATGCGGCTTTATAGCCCAAAATCTGGATTTTTTGGTCTCGGAGAAAAGCATGCTTCTGGACTGCTATCGCCAAGCCGAATTTTCCATTTTTCCGTTTAAAATCCTTGTTTTACGCTCGTTTGACGGGTAGAATGGCGCCGCAAAAGAGTCTATCGTTTATTTGGAGTTTATTGGGTACCATGTCATTGAGTGCTGCTGAGAAAGCCGAAGTAATTAAAGAATATCAACGTGAAGCGAATGATACCGGATCGCCGGAAGTTCAAGTCGCTTTGCTCTCTACACGTATTAAGCAATTGACCGATCATTTTAAGTCACATGTGCATGATCATCATTCGCGTCGTGGTTTGTTAAAAATGGTTAGCCAACGCCGTAAGTTGCTCGACTATCTCAAGACAGAAGACGTGTCGCGTTACCGCGATTTAATTAAACGTCTCGGTCTGCGCAAATAGCGCAGCCGTGCAAGTTGTACCATCCTTGGCTATATCAGACCACCATCTAAGTAGATGGTGGTCTTTTCGTTTCAGCCTTTAACAGGCTGTCTTAAGCAAATATCCCGCGAGACATAACAGTGAACCCAATACGCAAAGAAATTCAATACGGTAACCATACACTTATACTTGAGACAGGCGAAATCGCACGTCAAAGTAGCGCTGCTATTTTAGTCAGCCTGGATGATACGCAAGTATTGGTGACAGCTGTCGGTAAGAAAGAGGCAGATGAAGGCAGAGACTTTTTCCCGTTAACCGTTAATTATCAAGAGCGTACCTATTCTGCTGGTAAAATCCCTGGTGGTTTCTTTAAGCGTGAAGGCCGCCCGACAGAGAAAGAAACCTTAACCTCACGTCTGATTGATAGACCACTACGTCCTTTGTTTCCAAAAGGGTTTACAAACGAAGTTCAGGTTATTGCGACAGTTGTTTCCTTAGATAAAGAAATTGATCCAGATATTCCTGCCATTATTGGTGCATCAGCCGCCTTGGCGGTTTCAGGTATGCCATTTGCGGGGCCAATTGGTGCAGCGCGTGTTGGCTATAGAGATGGCAATTATCTGCTTAACCCAAGTGTTTCAGAGCTTGCTGGCTCGCAACTTGATCTTGTGATTTCTGGTACTGAAGACGCGGTGTTAATGGTTGAATCTGAAGCCGATGTGTTGTCAGAAGAAGTGATGTTAGGTGCCGTACTATTTGGTCATGAGCAACAGCAAGCTGTTGTTAAAGCGATTAGAGAGTTTGCTGCTGAGGTGGGTAATGAAGCTTGGGATTGGCAAGCACCCCCTTCAGGTGATGATGTGCGTGCAGCGGTTGCTGGCGTGTGTGCAGGGCAGATCGAAGAAGCCTATGCCATTAGTGAAAAATCAGCACGCCAGGAACGCTTAGGCGAAATTCGTAGCGAAGTTGCCGCTCAGTTTGAAGCCGACGAAAGTAATGCTTGGACCGGTGATGACGCTAAAGGCGCGATTGCAAAAATCGAAAAGGCTTTAGTTCGAGATAAAATTCTTAGCGGTGCTCCACGAATTGATGGTCGTGATACCAAATCAGTGAGACCCATCACAGTGCGCGTTGGTGTATTGAATCGTGCTCATGGCTCAGCTTTATTTACACGTGGTGAGACGCAGTCATTGTGTGTGACAACTCTAGGTACGGGCCGTGATGCTCAGGTTATTGATGCCATAGAAGGTGAGCGTAAAGAACCTTTTATGTTTCATTACAACTTTCCTCCTTATTGTGTCGGTGAGACCGGTATGGTTGGTTCGCCAAAGCGTCGCGAGATTGGTCATGGCCGCTTAGCCAAGCGCGGTGTCGCTGCAGTGATGCCGGATATGGAAGAATACCCTTATGTCGTCCGCGTGGTATCTGAGATTACCGAATCTAATGGTTCGAGCTCAATGGCTTCTGTTTGCGGTGCGAGTTTATCGATGATGGATGCCGGTGTGCCTTTAAAAGCACCCGTGGCAGGTATTGCCATGGGTTTGATCAAAGAAGACGATCGTTTTTCCGTGCTATCCGATATTCTTGGTGATGAAGATCACTTAGGTGATATGGACTTTAAAGTGGCGGGTACTGAGAATGGTGTGACTGCCTTACAAATGGATATCAAAATCCAGGGTATCACCCGCGAAATTATGGAAACAGCCTTAGCTCAAGCCCGCGAAGGTCGTTTGCATATATTAGGTGAGATGGCGAAAGTGATTGATACCTCGCGTGAAGAATTATCAATGTATGCCCCCCGTATCCTGACTATGAATGTTCATCCTGACAAGATTCGTGATGTGATTGGTAAAGGTGGTGTAACGATCCGCTCTATTACCGAAGAGACTGGTGCGACGGTTGATATTGATGATGATGGTGTTGTGCGTATTGCCTCACCAGATGGTGAAGCAGCTGCTGAAGCACGTCGTCGTATTGAAGAGATTACTGCTGATGTTGAAGTGGGTAATATTTATGAAGGCCGCGTAGCGAAGATCATGGACTTCGGTGCTTTTGTTACCGTATTACCTGGTAAAGACGGCTTAGTGCATATATCTCAGATCTCTCAAGAACGCGTTGAAAATGTCAGCGATAAGCTCTCAGAAGGTGAGACGGTAAAAGTCAAAGTCTTAGAGATTGATAAGCAGGGTCGAATTCGCTTAAGTATGAAGGCGATAGCTGAAGAAGAAGCTTAGTCTACAAAAGCTGGTTTCCATAAGAATGCGGCAATGGCTGGGCAAGCTGTTGCCGCATTTTTAGTTTTCCCCTTTTAATTTTTACTCAGTTTACTTAGTAAACAAGCACTTACAACGCATCATAGATATGGCCCGCTTAACGGAATACTAATTGCTCTAGCAAGCAGTATTAACGCTATAAATATAAAGGGCATCAGTATGAAGCGATTTTCCACCTATCTAGGCGTCATTGGCGCATGTTGTTTAGCTTTTGCGCTACTTTGGTTATTGCCAGAGGAAGTTAGTCTATTCCTTAATATACCGGGCTTATTTCTCGTTATTGGTGGCACTATCTTCGCGACATGTGTGAGTCGTCGACGTCGGCATGTGATTAGTGTGTTACGCCGTTTGCCGATGCTATTCAAAAAGCGTCGTACCGATCTCAGCGCGCAAGTCGATCGTTTTCTTGGCGCGGCAGAAAGTTATCGCCGAGGCCGAATTCGCTTAACTGAAGATCTTGCTGCGCATATCGGTGATGGTTTTGCGCAAAGTGCGGTAGGTTTGGTGGTCGATCGTATTGAGCCAGCTGAGACGAATAAAATACTGCAATGGCGTATTAACGCGATTGCGTCGGCGGAGCAAGCTAAAATACAAGTTGTTAAAACGATGGCCAGTTTTGCACCAGCTTTAGGTATGTTAGGAACCTTGGTCGCCTTAGTGCATATGCTTTATGGTTTAGATAGCGCAGATATCAACGCCATAGGCCGATCGATGGCATTTGCTATGACAACAACATTATATGGAATTGTTATTTCTAACCTTATTTGTCGCCCGTTAGCGATAAAGATGGAGCAAGCTCTACAGCAAAAAACACTCGTGTTGAATATGTGGGTGGAAGGTATCAATGGCATGATCGCTAAACGTCATCCGATGTTAATCAAAGAGTCAATGGATGCTTTTATTATGCAAAGCGAACAGTTTGAAGCGGATATGCCATTGGCTGTCGCAGCGAATTAGAATTTCTATGTCAAAAATTATACAAACAGTGGCAATATCCAATTCAATGGAAAGCGGTTTTGATACCGCAAACCGAACGGCAAGTGACTCAGACGGATGGTTTGTCAGCTATGCCGATATTCTATTATTACTATTAACCTTCTTCGTTTTATTGTTTGCCTTTTCACGTATAGAAGGTTTGGGTGCTAGTGAAGAAGGGGCCGAATCAAGTGAAGATACATTATCTGGTATAGCAGCAGATTTTGAAGCTAAGCCCGCGTATTCAGATATCGAATCATCATCAGAAAATCAATTTATGCTTGCCGCTGTAGAGCCCATTGAGCCCGTCGCACATTTTATGGCGGTAGCGAGCATTGATGGAACCAGCATCGTAAGTAACTCTTCAACTAATGATGATGAATTCGAGGTCGTTCATCAAGAAACACTGACTGAGGGTGTTCAAGAGGGTTTACAACTGGACTCTACAGACATTGAGCAAGAGCGACTAGACTTAGCAGCTAGCGAAGATGACCTATCACAGCCAGCAAGTGATACCCAAGTTGATTATCAAGAGAGACAGAGGGTAGCGCCAGAAGAGCGCATGTATGAAACGCTAGCTGAGGCAGAAGAAGTTCCTGCCTCTCAAATACCTTTAGATCAAGCACCGAACTTAATTGCCAAAGCGCATACGGTTGCATTAACCGTAGATGAGCAATTAGCAAAACTCAGCGCTGGATTAACTTCTGGGGAGGTGGAACTATCCAGCGGTTATCAGTCTATAAACATAGAACTTAATAACAAGGTCTTATTCCCCTTGGGTAAAGCAAACTTATTAGACGAAGGCCGGCCTTTTTTGAATGAAATCGCAGCCATCATGATTGGTAATGACTACTTCGCTTCGATAGAAGGGCATACCGACGATTCACCTATAGCAACGACACAGTTCCCATCAAACTGGGAGCTTTCTTCTACGCGTGCAACGACTGTAGCGCGCTATCTCATAGAGCAGGGTGTTGAGGCTACACGTTTACGAGCGATTGGTTATGCTGATACCAAGCCCAAAGTTGATAATACGACGCTTGATGGAAGAGCAAGAAACCGTCGCGTATCGATAACCTTCCACTACGATAGTGATGCACCGCTAAGTTAATATTGGTTGGCTATGCGAGAAACTAAAAAACTAAGCTCATACTTAATTTGTTTAGTCTTACTAGTATTATATTCTTCCCAGATTATTGCGGGGATTGACGAGGGTATCGCCGCGTATAACAGCGGTGACCATGCCACGGCATATAATGAATTTCTCCCTGTAGCCGAATCCGGCGATAAAAAAGCCCAACTATTATTAGGACTCATGTATGACAATGGCTTAGGAATAAAACAAGATTATGATCAGGCCGCAAAGTGGTATAGGCGAGCTGCTGAACAGGGGCAACCACGTGCACAGTTTAATCTTGGTCTCATGTACGAAAGTGGTGAAGGCATAGAAAGTGATCAAAAATTAGCCATTTCCTGGGTGAGAAAATCTGCTGAACAAGGTTATGCAGAGGCGCAAGATAAATTGGCGCAGTATTATGAGAAGGGCGAGTATTTGGAGCAGGATCTCGTAAAATCCCATCTCTGGTACAGCTTGGCTGCCAGCCAGGGAGCTAGGGAATCTATCGCCCCACGTAATCGAGTGGCGAGTAAGCTAAGCAAGGTGCAATTAGAAGAATCCGAAGAGATGTACAATGCTTGGCAAAACGTTTTCCAATCAGTATTTTAACTAGTTCTTATAGCTGACCATTCCACCAAAAACAACGATCATTTATAATCATTCTTTTTACTTAGCCTGGTGCCATAGTGATGGATGATATAACTCCACAAGAACTCAAAGACCTGCTAGAGCAGAGCAATCCACCTAAAGTCATCGACGTCCGCGAAGACTGGGAATACGAGAAATGTAGTATTGATGGCTCACTGCACATCCCCATGGACCAAATTGAAGATCACGTAGACCAGCTCGACGCAGAAGAAGATATCGTCGTCGTTTGTCATCACGGCATGCGTAGCGCACAAGTCGCGCAATATCTAATCCAAACGGGTTTTTCTAATATTTCCAACCTGGCTGGTGGTATCGACGCTTGGGCAAGAGAGATCGATCCAGCCATGGAACAGTACTAAAAACTAAAATTTGTTAGTCAGTTTTAGATAATATTATGGTAAGCGCAAGTACAAGAGTAGTGGGTTTTTTGCAGTTATTTTTGGGTGCCATAATTAGTTTAGTGCTGATTTATTTATATAAGATGCTCTCATCGCATTATGATTGGGAATTGTCATCTACTACGAGAAACGTACTTCATATATTATCTATGGTTCCGTTTGTTATCGGGGCTGCGTTCTCATACGATAATATAAAAGGAGCTGATGAAGAAAATAATTAGGTATTTGTTGCAGATACCTAACAATTTTAAAGTCAATCAGTCAGTAGGTTAAGACTCGATTGATATTCAGAAAAATTGACGAGAAAAGCCGCTAGATAGCTAAACCTAGCGGCTGTACTATTATTTGCTCTGAGAGTAAGCGTGTTACTTAAGTTTATTTCTAACCTGATTGGTTCTCAGAAATAACCACCGAGCGAAGACGCCGTCTGAAGGCTGGTCAATAAAAAAACCATTCACACCTAAGCTGTAAAGCTGGATGGCTTCGCCGATTACGTTTTGATCCACTCCGTTCGCTTGTTGTGTTAGAAAGTTTTCTTCAGCGCGCAAAGTATATGGGTGAACCATTAGACCAGCTTGTAGAGCCCTTGGTAGCAGTGGTCCTATTTCACCCGTTAATTTAGTGCTTAACTGAGCTTCCCCGTTACCATTTGGGTCCGCTGGTGGGTCAAGTGGTTCACGTAGTAAGAATGAGTTTTTCCACGGGCCCATGCCTTCGGCATAGTTGTTGGCGATATAGTTAATGGCTTCTTCTGAAATCAGTGCGCTATAGCCTGTTTCAGGCGTGATACCACCTTCTACAAAATCAACTAAGCCACCATATATTGCTTCTAGGTCAGCACCATTAGCCGCGTTAAAAATCATGTCGTAAGGGCGAGAGAAGTTGCTAGCGGGCTGAATAAAACGATCTTCGATATCGCCATAAAGTTGAACCAAGGGTAGGTCAACACCGGCTTGCGGCATGATGTCGTTTTGTAATTCGATTAAGTTGGCAAACTCAAATGACTGGATGAAGATTCGATCAGGATCAGTGAAGTCATTCTCAACAAGAGTATCGATCAATAATTTACCGAGTGACATATTGATTGGCGTGCCGCCTAAGAATTCGCCATCTTCCGCAAAGTAGGTTGGGTGTTTGGTTTCTGGATAGATACCCACTTTGCGACCACGACGTTCTTCTCGTTTGATTAGCTGGATGATCTCAGCCAGGGTAGGGATTTCAAAGCGATCATTAAAACGTGTGTTACGTGGGCGTGTCTCAGGGATACGCTCGCGTGCACGCAGGGTTTTGATTTCAGCTAAGGTGAAATCTTCTGCCCACCAGCCTTCGGTTGGGACACCGTCTAAGAGTTTTGTAGTTTTACGGTCTGCAAACTCTGGTCGATCAGAAACGTCGGTGGTGCCGCCGATTTCCGGTTCGTGGCGAGCGATAAGTACGCCGTCTTTGGTGACGACTAAATCTGGTTCAATAAAATCCGCGCCTTGCCGGATAGCTAGGCGATAGGCCGCAAGGGTATGTTCAGGGCGTAAACCGCTGGCACCACGATGCGCGATAACGATTAAGCCTTGGTTGTCAGGTTTGTCGTAAGAACCGTGGCCTCCAGCAAATCCTGATGCTAGAGCAGCGGTTGTGGCAGTCATGGCCAATATAATACCTAGTAATGCGTGTCTACACTTCATCTCAAAAATCCCTCCTTGAACGTAGTAGTTAATTCTGCCGAATAGCAGTGAGGAGGATTGTGGAGCGCCGAGGTTGCAAGGCTTTTACTGAGCTGTGATCAATTGATGACAAGTTTAGTTGAATAATATGACGAATGTCAGATAAAAAAATACCCCGACTAAGGGAAGGTCGAGGTATAAAAAGATGACTGTAGATTGTTTAGGCACGTGCTCTACCAACAAGGACACGTGCTAAACCTTAGATTTTTTGCTTAGCTTAGGCTGCTGGTAGATCTTCAGCACCAATCACACCGCCGTC
>CAYUVE010000001.1:41308-43400 GCA_964447985.1 uncultured Thiotrichales bacterium | reverse complement strand
GGAATCTATTTGAATAAAGGTTATGGGCATTTTGCTTTTCCATACACAAATATAACAGACGTAGAGCCGGTGATTGTTCATGAGATGACACATGCGCTTGTTTCTCATTTATCGATACCTCTTTGGTTGAACGAAGGTATGGCAGTTAATATCGAGAATAATTTTACTGGCTATTCAGGGCTGAGAATTGATAATGAAATGATTCAGGTGCATCAGGATTTTTGGGGCGAAGAAGAAATTCAAGAGTTTTGGAATGGTGATTCTTTTAGTCGAACGGATGAAGGTCAAAGGCTGAGTTATGAACTGGCTCAGTTAATCACAAACACTTTAGCGCAAGACTATGATGTTTTCGTGAATTTCGTAAATAAGGCCCACTTTTCTGATGGTGGCAAGCAAGCTGCGAGTGAAATATATGAAGGGGATTTGGGAGGTTTGTTAGTCAATTTGCTAGGTGAAGCAGATTGGTCACCTAAGCCGGAGCTTTGGAGTGACGAGTCCTAAGCCAGCTTGTAAGGTTGGCTATAATTGTTCTCGTGACTAATTAGTTAATCAATTTAGAAAATAGAAAATCTCACATCAAGGCTATGGATAAGAAAAATTTAGAAATCGCATTAAATTCTGCATTCCCGATTATTTTAATTGAAACGCATGAAGAAGAGCGTGCCTTAGGTTTCTTAAATAAAGTCTCCCTAAAAAGTGGTAAAGACCTGATGGTTTGGACTGCCGCTAAAGGTTTACACAATCATGTATCCGGCCCTAAGAAAGCGCTGACCTATGAAGGTATGCCTGAGAGTCGAATAGATTCTAGCGCTTCTGACCAAACTCTAGAGCCAGATGACATGCTAGATGTGGCTAGCTCTCGTATAAAGAACTCGGTTATTGCCTTGCTTGATTTTCATCCTTATTTGAGTAATCCGAAGATCACTCGACACCTGAAAGAGTTGGCTCAGAATGTATTTAGTTCTGGTAATAAAATAGTTTTGGTGAGTCACGATTTAGATGTGCCCCAAGAAATTGCGAAGTTGTGTACGCGTTTCGAACTATCTATGCCGGACGAAAATGAAATTAAAAAACTCATCAATATTGAAACAGGTGTATGGAAAATTAAAAACAAAAATGGTGAGCTTGAAATTGATCGTAAAGCCGCTGATTTATTGGCGAGGAACCTATTAGGGCTGAGTACCAGTGATGCTAAGCGTTTAATCCAGAATGCGATTTATCACGATGATGCGATTACTCATAGCGATATCCCACGTGTCATGGAGGCCAAGTATCACCTTATAGGGCAACAGGGCGTGCTTTCTTTCGAATATGAAACGGCGAGTTTTGGTGATGTAGGTGGGTTCACGCGGTTAAAAAAATGGTTAGATATGAGAAAAGCATTTTTCCTTGATGCTACCTTAGATGGCTCGATTGATATGCCTAAAGGCATTTTGCTTTTGGGTGTTCAAGGTTGTGGAAAAAGTTTGGCAGCTAAAGCGGTGGCAGGTGTATGGGGAGTGCCTTTACTGCGACTAGATTTTGGCATGCTTTATAACAAATATATTGGTGAGACTGAAAAAAACATTAGGGAAGCACTGCAGCAGGCTGAAATTCTCTCTCCTTGTGTGTTATGGGTAGACGAAATTGAAAAAGGTATTCAGTCTAATAATGAGGACTCGGGTACATCGCAGCGAGTACTAGGGACACTATTAACTTGGATGGCGGAGCGTAAAGGTCGTGTGTTTATCGTTGCTACTTCAAACAATATAGAAAACTTGCCTCCAGAGCTCGTTCGTAAAGGGCGCTTGGATGAGACGTTTTTCGTTGATCTGCCGTCCGATAATGCTCGTAGACAAATATTTAACATCCATTTAGGTAAGCGCAATATCGATTTGGAGGGCTTTGATATAGATATGTTGGTCAGAAATACAAAAGGATTCTCTGGCGCTGAAATTGAGCAAGCCGTTGTTGCTGCACGTTTTGCAGCTTTATCCAATAAACAGCCATTATCGACTGCACATGTTTTACAAGAGATTAGTGATACCAAGCCTTTATCAGTGTTAATGTCAGAGCAGATTAGTCGTTTGCGTAGCTGGGCAGAGAGTCGTAC
>CAYUVE010000001.1:0-41208 GCA_964447985.1 uncultured Thiotrichales bacterium | reverse complement strand
CAGTGTTAATGTCAGAGCAGATTAGTCGTTTGCGTAGCTGGGCAGAGAGTCGTACGGTTAGTGTGGATTAACTAGTAGTTACTATGAAATTAGCTGAGATAGTGTTTTGCTTAGTATTTTTCGTTGGTGGAATGGTTATCTTGTATTTTGGTCTTGGCAAAGGCTATTTAGGTGCCAAGCATTTTATTTTTGGCGATAATGTAACGGCAACAGTTGTTGGTAACAAATCAGAGCTGGTGCGATCCGGAAAAAATAATAGACGCCAACGTGTGGCGAATTGGCCTATTGTTGCTTATTCGGTAAATGGTGAGAAATACGAAGTTCAGTTAATTAACGAAAGTTATCGGTTAGGAGACCAAGTAACCTTGTCTTACTTGTCAAATGAGCCTGGCAATGCGATAGAAAATTCGTTTAGATCAACATGGCTTGGCTTCTTGGTAAGGACAATATTAGGTTTAGTATTTTGTTCAATAGGGGCAGGGCTTTTTATTTATTCTAGGAAATAGTAGATTTAATTAAACGGCAGTAGAATATTAAAATGTTTAATACATTTAAGCTGCTTCTTCCGGCTCTAGCTCCCTCCTGGCGTTTTTTTGATTTTATCGCGCCGTCGCCGCGAATTTATTATGCCGTCTTGAATGGTAAAAATGATCAGCCAACTGAGTGGATTGAATTTCGACCACGACCTGATAGTGTTTCTTTTCCAAAAATGCTACGGCGTATGGTGTGGAACCCTGATTGGAATGAGTCTCTATTTATGGTCAGTTGTGCTGAGCGGATTATAGAGGCTCCGACTCAGCATAGTGAAGATGAGATTTTAAAGCGGATTGTTCGCGAGCTAGATGGTGAAGCAGGCTATATCCAGTTTCGTCTCATAGTGATTCAACGCGTAGAGGAGTCATTACAACAAGAAATCGTTTTTCATTCTCGAATTGAACCCATTAGCGCGGTATTAGATTAGGCTGGATGCCATGAGCTTAGACTACGCGCTGCGCTTAACAGAGATATTGCTAGGCTTCGCTTTCATATTGCAAAGCATTGAGCATTTAAAGGGTTTTACAAACGAACGGCTATTATTCTCAATCCGTATTGTTTTGTCCGGTTTGCTGATAGTCGGTTTTCAAACACCGTGGATATTATTAGCACTATTTATATTAGCGTTATTTATCCTCAATCGATTTCAAGGGCCTTATAACGGTGGCGCTGATCGTATGGGCTTATTAGTACTGGTTTGCCTAACATTGTCACATTTTGTGCCATCACTCTATTGGCAAGAAATCGCTTTTGGCTATTTAGCCATACAGTTGGTTTTGTCTTATTTTATTTCTGGTTGGGTCAAGATCGTTAACCCTGAATGGCGTAATGGCCGAGCTTTGCGCGATGTATTTCGGTTCTCTGCATACCCTGTAAGTGAATCGCTTAGAGGTTTTGTCGATTCTCCAAAGTTATTATTGTTGATGTCTTGGGCAGTAATGTTGTTTGAGTTGTTGTTTCCTCTATCTTTGTTTTCACAAGTTAGTTTGGTTATTGCATTGTTAGTCGCCGCGACATTTCATTTTACTAATGCCTGTATTTTTGGATTAAACCGATTTTTCTGGATTTGGTTAGCTGCTTATCCATCTATTATTTGGCTGCAGCAGCGTGTAATGGTGAGCTAGCGTCTTAGCGGAATACAATCAGTACGCTTGCAAACAATATGATCCAAAATAGTAGGCCTACTACCGTGACTAAAACCCCGTCGGATTTTGAATCAATTTTCGTGAATGGTTTACATACAAGTCGGCCAGCTCCTTTGATTAGTAGCTCGAGAATAAGCCCAATAAGTATGCCTGATAATAGGCGACCAATAAATTTAAAGAGCCCGCCTGCAATGTCTTCTACCACAACATCAGCGCTGGTTTTTTGGGTTTGGAATAAACCGCATCAGTTTTTGTAATAAGGGCATGTCTACATCAAAAGTTTTGGCTAACTTGTCGATATCTTGTTCGCTAATAGGAGTGGGTGGCCGTTTTGATAGAAATAAAATAATGTTTTTATCTTCTGGTACATCTAATAAAGCCATGGTGTCGAAGTGTGGATAGACAGCTTGTAGAATTTTGAGTAGCTCAGCACCGTCTTTCATAATGAGATTGATGGCGGCAATGCCATCATCAGATAATGCCTTAGACAAATTCTGATAAAAAGAAGTTTTAGTTAAGCAATCTGGTGTGCCATCTTGACCGAAGATATCGCAATAAATCGTCTCGTAGATTTCACGATTATGAGCAAGATAGACTTCGGCATCATTGCAGATGACATCGTATTCTTCGTGACTAATATTAAAGTATTTGCGACATACCTTGATGACTAATGGGCTGAGCTCGATAGAGCGCACCGAAACTTGTGGCAGCTTGTGTTTGAAAAACCGCTCCATGGCTCCGCCGCCGAGGCCAAGGCTGAGCACTTTATTTGGTGATTGCTGAAACATGAATGTTGCTAGCAAGGTTTTAGAGTAAGGCAAAATAAGTTGCTCTGGTCGCTTAATCACCATCGCAGATTGAATAGCAGGGCTGCTAAAATGAAACCAGCGAATACCGTTTATTTCGCGCACTTCAATGTACTCGCCATCAGACTCAAGCGTATCGATTAGTTCACCACTTTTTAAATTAAAGTTTGAAAGATCGATTGTCGTAAATCTGCTCGTCATCGTGGTTTAAGCCTGGTTTCGCCGGGTCGATATATCCTTGGTGCGGCGGATTTCGTTAACAATACGCGTCTGTGCTAGTATCGCAGCCTTTTTGGCTCTATTCTCATTGGCCACTCCTTAGCGAGATTAACATGTTTTATCACTATTTAGCCGGACAAGGCAGCCCCAAAAACGACATATTATCAGGCCTTACTGTCGCCTTAGCGTTGGTTCCTGAGGCTGTCGCGTTTGCCTTTGTCGCGGGTGTAGAGCCTCTAGTGGGTCTTTATGCAGCCTTTCTGGTCGGTTTAATCACCGGTTTATTCGGTGGTCGCCCGGGCATGATTTCAGGTGCTACAGCTTCAATGGCTGTGGTCATGGTGGCATTGGTGGCGCAGCATGGTCTGGAATATCTGCTAGCTGCGGTGGTGCTGACGGGAATAATCCAAATAGTGATCGGTTTGCTCAAACTGGGTAAGCTCATTCGAATTGTGCCGCATCCGGTCATGTTAGGTTTTGTTAACGGCTTAGCCATAGTTATTTTTCTGGCACAGTTAAAGACGTTTCAAGTTGATGGCGACTGGATCGAAGGTCAGGCCCTTTGGATTATGTTAGGCCTGGTTGCCTTAACCATGGCCATCATCTATTTTCTACCTAAACTAACCAATGCGATTCCGTCATCTTTGGCCGCCATTATTACCGTATCGTTAATCGTGATTGTGGTTGGTTTGGACAGCCGGACGGTTGGTGACTTGGCATCGATTAAAGGTGACTTACCCAGTTTTCATATCCCAATGGTCGAATTAAGTTGGGAGACGTTTAAAATCATATTGCCCTACGCGGTGGTGCTCGCTTTAATTGGTTTAATAGAATCACTATTAACTCTAACAGTGATTGATGAGATGACCGATACACGGGGTCGAGGTAATGTAGAGTGCGTCGCTCAAGGTGGCGCTAACCTAGTTACTGGTTTTTTTGGCGGCATGGGTGGTTGCGCTATGATTGGCCAAAGCATGATTAATATCGAATCGGGTGGTAGAGGACGCTTATCTTCTATCAGCGCCGCGTTGTTTTTGCTGGCATTTATATTATTCGCCTCAGGGTTAATCGAACAAATTCCACTTGCTGCCTTAACTGGTGTGATGTTTATGGTAGTGATTGGTACCTTTGAATGGTCGAGTTTTCGTATTCTCGGAAAAATACCTAAATCAGACGCTTTCGTATTAATACTAGTTTCAGGTGTTACAGTGTTTACCGATCTGGCTGTCGCGGTCATTGTTGGGGTAATCGTTTCTGCTTTGGTCTTTGCTTGGGAACATGCCAAGCATATTGGTGTAAAAAGTTACACTGATGAAAAAGGTTCAAAAGTCTACGAGCTAAGCGGGCCTTTGTTTTTCGCCTCGGTGAAAAACTTCCAGGATTTATTTAACCCAAAAGACGACCCCGAGGACGTCATCATCGAGTTTCAAAATTCGCGGGTAGTGGATCACTCAGCGATCGAAGCGATTGATACCCTGGCGGAGCGTTATTTAAAATTAGATAAGCGCTTGCATCTGCGCCACTTAAGCCCTGAATGTCGTTTGCTACTGAAAAAGGCAGGTGATTTGGTCGAAGTGAATTACCTGGAAGACCCTAAGTATCATGTCGCGGATAATGAGCTGAATTAAGGAAAGTGTTAAACGGCCGATAGTTTAAATTGTCTATCGTAGAGCGTACGGAGGTGCTCATGGATTCGAATAGCCCATTTCTCAGCCTGACATTTGTCGCTGCCATTTTTATTGTCGCAATGATTGGCCTGCATTTGTTGCAAGCTTAAGGTCATCACCCTTAGGGATGTCTCGAGTATTGAGGTATTCGATGATGTCTTCTAAGTCGGCTAAGTCACCTTTTTTATTATATTTGTCTATACGTTCTATTTCGGTATAGATAAAGTCATCGCGATTACCTAGTAATGTGCCTTGTGAATGTGAAACATTTTCATGCCAGGCCATTGGGTTACCAGCTTTGCTGTAAGTTTTAAGTGCTGGGTATTCTCTTAATATTGCAGTAATGATAGTCGAAAAGGCGCGTAATTGATGAAAGGGCGCTGAGACGATAAGCAGCGATGAGATATCATGTTTTTTTGCATGACCAATAACTTCAAAGGCTTCGATATAAGTATTTAGCATATCGTAGTCATGGGTATTGATACCTATAATTTTTTCAGCAGGTATCCCTTTTTCTTCTAGCAGCTTACGCCAGATATCGACGCCGACATAACCTGATTTCGGGGCGGTGTCCGCGATCCAAAGTTCTTTAGTGAGTCCAGCATTAAATAGCTCAACGCCTTTATCGATGACAGAGTTTTGGTTTGCTTCTGTTGTAGCGTAAAGATAGGTCGCGTCACAGGCAGGGTAGGGGTCGGAAAATACTTTAAATAATAATTCGGGTAGTAATTTATGCATTACAGTATTCGGTTTGCCATTCGTTATTATCTAAACTGATTTCTTCATTAAAGTTTTTGGCGGGCGTCTCTATCCATTGAATCAAATCTTTGTATACATTCTCGGCTTGTAAGTCACGGCTTAGCATATGATAGCCGTGAGAATATAAAACAAAGCGCCAATTACCATTGCCCTTGGCAGCGTTGTTCAACATTTCACAGGTGGGTTTTTTCGTAATCAGTTCGTCCTTATCGCCGTAAAGGATCAGGCCTTTGGTCGAAACCTTTGCTGCTGAGCTAATCGCTTTGTCCATTAAGTTATTTAGGCCATATATTGTATCGACTCGTGTACCTTTTATGACCAAAGGATCCTTGGAGAGCTCACGCAGCATGTCGTTATTATCTGAAACCACGCGCTCAAAACCTTTGCCAGTTGGCTTCCAGCCAGGCGCGATGCGTACAGTTAACCAAAGCGCGAATTGTTGGTACCAGGGTTGAGTATGGCGCGCCCAAACAGCAGGAGCTAATACCGCGATGCCCTCAACGTCAGTAACATTGTTTTCGGCAAACGTAGTCAGTACGACTGCGCCTCCCATACTTTCACCAATAACGTAAAGCGGTAGCGAAGGGTGCTGTTGTTTGACGAGTTTTGACAAGGTAACCAGGTCTTGTTGTAGTTCGCCATTGCTTGGCCAAAGGCCTCGATGATCGGTTTCACCAAAGCCGCGTTGGTCATAACGGTAACAATGTATATTTTGTTCGACGATATAATTGCAAAGTGGTTTGAATGCATTGCGATAATCATTAAAGCCATGCAAGGCAATAATCACGGCCTTAGCATTGTCAGCGATATGTTGGTTCAACGGTAAGCGATAACCATCTGCCATGATGGCGGCGCCTTCCTGCAAATCTGGGCTTAGTCGCTGTGTTGATACGGGTTGGTATTTTGGTGTGCTACAGGCGAATAAGGATAATATGGCTACTACGATGGAAATGATCGCTAGTATTCGAATTTTCTTGTTCATAAGCAACGCTTTTAAATTCGATGAATCATCGCTTAAGCGATAGACTGATGCAATTTAGCAAACTCTTCTAAGCTCAGTGTTTCGGCACGTCGACTAGGGTCTATATCGGCTTGCTGAAATACTTCTATATCTGCCCAGTCTTTTAGGTTATTGCGCAAAGTTTTACGCTTCTGTGCGAAAGCTGCCTTGATTAATCGGTGAAATTTTTGTTTGTCTTCTACCTCAACTGGCGCGCGTTTATGAGGCCGTAATCGAATAATCGAGGAGTCGACTTTAGGGGGCGGCTTAAAACTTTCAGGGGCGACATCAAATAACAATTCCGTTTGATAATGCAGTTGTAGCCACACGCTTAGTTGACCATAGGGTTTTTCGTTGGCCTGGGCCGTTATACGCAAAGCCACTTCTTTTTGCACCATAAAACACATCTCGGCAATGACATCATGAAAGTCAATTAAATGAAAAAATAAGGGTGTTGAGATGTTGTAAGGCAGGTTGCCAATCAAATAAATAGGGTTGTCTTTTGAACCGAGTTGATTGAAATCAAAATTGAGCACATCGGATTCATGAATATTGACCGTAAGCCCTTGTCGTTGTTTATCTTGCCACCAAGCCACTAAATCTCGATCAATCTCGATAACATCTATTTTTGTACCGTATTCGAGTAAAGGTAGTGTGATGGCACCGCGCCCGGGGCCTATTTCCACCAGTGATGGATGTCTTTTAGGGTCGATAGCTTGGATGATGTGATGAATAACCGATTGGTCTGTTAAAAAATGCTGACCAAAACGCTTACGCGTGACATGTTGTTTGCTCATGTTTAGATTAGATCGGCGGCAAGCTTTAAAGCGGCATCTAGACTACCACTATCGGCTTTACCGCTGCCAGCGAGATCAAGCGCTGTGCCGTGATCGACAGAGGTGCGGATAATAGACAAGCCTAAGGTAATATTAACGGCGTCACCAAAGGCATGATGCTTCAAAACGGGTAGGCCTTGGTCGTGATACATAGCAACGATGACATCAAACTGCATCATATAGCCAGGTGTAAAAATCGTGTCAGCGGGTAGAGGGCCGACTAAGTCCAAGCCTTCTAATTTTAACTTTTCAATAACGGGTGTAATGGTCTCTATTTCTTCACGGCCGAGATGACCGCTTTCTCCAGCGTGCGGATTAAGGCCACATATGCCGATTTTTGGTTTAGCTAACTGAAAGCGTTTTTGTAGATCGTGATCGATAATGCGAAGTGTTTTTTCTAATCGTTCTGGTGTTATAGCTTCGCTTATTTTCGATAAGGGCAGATGTGTGGTGACTAAAGCGACTCTAAGATTGCCACCTGCCAACATCATAACGGGTAGCTCTGAATTGGTTTTCTCTGCTAAATATTCTGTATGGCCTTGGAATGGAATACCGGCATCATTGATAACGCCTTTATGTAATGGGCCTGTGACAAGTGCATCATAGTGATTAATAAGACATCCCTCGACGGCTTGGTCGAGACAGGCTAAGACGTAAGAGGCATTATTTTTATTGAGCTGACCTAGGATATTTTTTTCTACTAAAGGGATGTGGTGAACGTTTAGGCTATTAGCTCGCTGAGGTATTGGTGAGCGATTAACATCAACATGGTGGATATCGATGTTAGTGCCGAGTAAGCGATTGCGTTCGTGTAATAATTCGATATCTGCGATGAAGACCAGCTCGTGACTGAACTCTTGTTGGGCGATTTCTAAACAAATATCAGGGCCAATGCCCGCCGGCTCACCAGGTGTAATGGCGATGCGTTTACATGCGCTCATAATTTGTTATGACTGTAGTCTTAAATGCGAACCTCGACATAGGCATCATCACGCAGCCTTCGTAATTCTGTTCTGCGTTCATCGGCCACACGTTGTTCACGGAGAGCCTGTCGAGCGCGGTTTTTCTTGACTGTTTCTGTTGCATCAAAGTCGCGTCGTTCTTTGACCTCGATAATATGCCAGCCAAAGCGACTTTCGACGGGTTCGCTGAGCTGACCAACCGATAAGCTATTCATGGCTTTTTCAAACGGTGCTACGGTATCCCCAGGGTTAATCCACCCTAGGTTGCCACCTTCTTTGCCCGAGCCTAGGTCGTCAGAGTGTTCTTTTGCCATCTCGGCAAAGTCATCGCCTTCCATAATATGTTCACGCATTTCTTTTGCCATCGCTAAGGCTTCTTCGCGGTCACGGTCTTGGGTGGCTACGAGAATATGTCGCGCATTAGTCTGCTTAACTATTTGAGTGTCACTATCACGAGTATCTAACAACTTAACAACATGAAAGCCGCTGGTGCTTTTTATAACCTTACTTATCTCACCTTTTTTCATATTGGGGATAACGCTGGCAAAAATAGTAGGCAGTTCATTGGCAGGGCGCCAACCTAAGTTACCACCATCGAGAGCACGTGAGCCGTTTGATTCGGCGACGGCGATTTCGGCAAAGTCGGCGCCTTCGTTAATACGTGTCACTACACTGTCTGCTTGGTTGCGTGCAGCGCTGACTTCTTCGGCACTGGCGCTCTCTGGTACCGCAATAAGTATGTGACCGATTTCATATTCAATGCTGACATTGCCTTGTGTTTGCTGGGTTTCAAGAAAGGCGGTAATGTCAGCATCGCTGATTGAGACGCGGCTATCAATCTGACGCTGGTAAAAGCGGTTTAAAGTGATTTCGTCGCGCATGTTTTCACGAAAGCCTTCAAAGCTCACACCGTCACGAATTAGTACTCGGCGAAACTGCGATAAGCTGAGATTGCTCTCAGCCGCAATATTGGTTAACGCGCGGTTAAGTGTTTCATCATCAACAACAATATTCGCTCGGCGTGCCGTTTGTAACTGGATTTTGCGATTGATGAGTCGTTCCAGTACCTGTTTTTTTAACACCTCTTCAGGCGGTGCTTGGGTGTTACGACGACGTAGTTCCTGGCTGATGCGTATGACTTCCGCATCTAACTCTGTATGGGTAATGATGTCATCGTTGACGACGGCAGCAATACCGTCCAGAGGCGTATCGCCTTCTGCTGAGTAAACCGGTGTGCTAATCACCAACAGCAGTGCTAGGGCGGCAAAGCTTGGCGTCATCAAAAATCGCTGTGTCATAGGTTAAAACTCTTATCTACGGTAGTCTAGGATACCATCTTCTAGCAGGGCATCGACTGGGCTGCCGACGCGTGTCAGGCCCTTAAGCTCGAGCTGAATGAGAAAGGCGGTATTGGTCTCGTCATTTGTGGCGTCATCGTCGTTAATAAATTCGCGGCGGACAAAGGATAAGCGCCAGCAGCATTGCTCGTATTCGATGCCGGCAAAAGACTCAAGGGTTTGATTCTCTTCAAGAGAATAGTTCCATCGGCCAACAGCGCGCCAGCGGCGACTCAAGGGCCAAAAAAATGATAAATCGGTTTGTTCTAGCGCGCTGCCACGAGATCGATAAGATAAATTGAGCCCGCGATCGGGTGCAGGACGGTATTTAAGGCTGGCGGCGCTTAGTACTGATTCTTCGTTATCAGGATCCCACTGCCATTCGCCAGTCAAGGTAAGACTATTTGTCGGGTTGATATCAAGCTGTGCAACAAAATCAGAGGTATTATCCGTGTCAGCTGCGCCGCCACTGAGCGTGACTTCGCGATCACGAAAATGACGAATCTGGCCAATGGCAAGCGTCGCCAGTTCCTGGCCATTAAGATCATTGATCAAACGGGAGGTCAGTGCCAGAGTAAGCTGGTTGGCATCGCCGATACGGTCCCCGCCAGAGAAACGATTATCGTTGAACAATTGCCCAAATCTGAAGTTGTTAAGGCCTGTGTCGAACAGTGGAATATCATCTTGATCGCGAAATGGCACGTATAGGTAAAACAATCGCGGCTCGAGAGTGTGAACAAAAGCGCCTTTCCCGAGGGTAAATGGTTTATCGAAAAATAAGCCACCATCGAGGCTGCTTATGGGTACTGTTCGTGACAAGTTATCGTCAATACCCGCAGCTTGGTCATCAAGTTGATACTGTGTATGGCGCAGTTTGACTCGTGGTTCAAAAAACCCCCACGAGCGTTCAAAACGACGACTTAAGGTGGGTTGAATATCTAAGCGTGCAGCAGTGACGCTGTCATCACGATCAAATTGCACCCATTCGCTGCGCAGTTGTTGGTCGATATTCCACCAGGATTGAATTCTAGGTGAGCTATAAAGCAATTGTGGCAGTCTTTTATAGGGCCGGTTGCTTGCCGCGATGGTGTCGTCAACGGTTTGAAAGTCTTGTACTCGGGTAAGAAAGTTGCCCCAATTACCGTCATAGCTAAGATCAGCTCGGCGCTCGAGATGAGTAATGCTGGTAATTGCTAGGCTATTACCTAAGTCTTCTAAGTATTCAGAGTCTGAGACTTCAGCAAAAAGTAAGTCTCCACGCCACTGTCGTGAAAAGTTTGTATTATGACGTAACCGTATTAGGCTTCGATCATCGTCGAATAGGCTATCGCTAGGTAAATATTCGGCTTCGATGATTCCGTTGTGATAATTGCTGAGATAGCGGAATTCATTTTGAAATTGTACGCCGCGTCGCTCGATAAAGCGCGGAGTGAACGTCGCGTCGTAGTTCGGCGCGATATTCCAATAATAAGGAAGAAAGATTTCAGTGCCCGACTCGTCAGAGGTGCCAAAGCTTGGTGCTAAAAATCCGGACTTACGTTTGTCGCTAAGTGGAAAATTAATATACGGTGCATAAAACACCGGGACGCGTTTAATGCGTAATACAGCGTGATAGGCCTCGCCGACATCTTTTGCGCGATCAAGCTTGATGCGCGGCGAAGTCAGCGACCAGCTGTTATCGTCTACATCACAGGTAGTGTATGAGCCATTAACCAATCTTATGGTCTCACGACCTTCTAGGATAACCGTATCAGCGTCGGCTCTGGCATGGGTCTCCGGGAAACGAACATCGGCCTGATTAATCTCTCCCTCAAAGGTATCGATATTGATATCGGCGTTATCGCCGAAGAGGGAAAAATCGGGTTCGCGGTAAATCATATTACCGTCTGCTTGGATACGGTCTTGGGAGCGCGTGTAGCGAGCTTTATCGGTTTGTAAATGCTGATTACCGCGGCGTATTTCGACATCACCAATGAATTCCATGGTATCGCGATCGAGGCTCTCACCCTCGTCAGCGTCGATCTCTAAAGGCGCTAGTTCGTTATTAATTGCGAGTTGGGGTAGTGTGAAAGCTTGGTCCAAGGCATGGCACAACGAGGCGCTCTGAGCTTGGCTGATAGGGGCCAAAAACAGAAATAGAGCAACCAGCTGTTGAAAATGATGCGAAATATTCTGCTTATATTGATGCACGCCGCATATTGTACCGGTTCGCTGGTGAGAATCATTAAAAATGGCATAAAATGAACCACTTATTAACCCAATAGACTAATGCATCGTGTCTGCCCGCAAGATTTCCTCTTTTTTTACTCTGCTGTTGATCATCGTTATCGCTTTTGTCGCGTATTACTTGATCAAAACGAAACCAGAACCCCAAGCTAACCTTGAAGCAACGCAGCCTGTTAGCGTCGCGACGGTCAAGGTTGAGGTACGAGATATTCAACCTATGCGTTTGGTTAGCGGTCGCCTTCAGGCTGCCAAAAAACTCGGTCTGCATTTTGAAGTCAGTGGCCGGGTTGACTCGCGCTCGGTAGAGCCGGGTCAGCGGGTTAGGGCGGGAGAGCCGCTACTATCCCTAGAAGAAGGTGATTATCGAGACATGGTCGTTGATGCGCAAGCGCAGCTTGACCAAGAGCGTTCCGCAGTGGAAAGGGATAAGCGACTGCTCGAAATTGCGGCACGCAATACAGAATTACAGTCTGGCGAAGTAAAGCGTCTGGAACGCTTGTCGAGCAATTCTTTAGCCGCACAATCATTGCTTGATGACGCGCGTAAATTGTTGTTGCAGCTACGCTCTGAACAAGAGAGCTTAAGCTTTAGTGTCAATAATGCCAGGTCGCGCATTGCCTTACGAGAGTCGGCTTTACGTCGAGCGCAACGCAGCTTGGATCGCACGCGTTTGGTAGCGCCATTTGACAGCGTCATAAACAGTGTTGTCGTCGACGTGGGAGATTTTATGACAACAGCCGAAGTCGCTGTTGAATTGTTTGAACAAGATAAGTTTGATTTATCGGTTGAAGTTGATGGTGAAACCGCGCGCGCACTCAGTTTGCAGCAAGCCGTAGCGGTTAAGATAAATGGCAGCAGCCAAACAGGTAAAGTGGTGGCGCTTGAGAGTGACCCGGACAGCGAGACATTTACCCATGCCTTACGTATTCGTGTCCATGGTGAGGGCTTACTGCCTGGTATGTTGGCCAGCACAGAGCTTCCCCTGCTCGCGCAGCAAAATGTTCTCGTGGTACCGGTAACGGCGATCTTGCAAGAAGATGGTCAAGCTTATGTCTTTAAACTTGATGGCACAACGTTGCAGCGTGTTACGGTACAAGTGGGTATTCGTCACGGTGACGATCAAGTCATCGTCGGCAATATTAGTGCTGATGAGCATGTTGTCAGGCGCGACGTCGCGGCCTTGAGTGATGGCCAGATCGTTAACGTTTTGCAATAGACCATGTTTCTCGTTCGCTTCGCAGTTAATAATTCACTGATTACCAATTTATTTTTGGTGTTGGTGATTATTATTGGCTTTATGTCTTGGAAAGCGATGCCGGAAGAGCTGTTTCCGGAAATCGAAACCGATAAGGTGTCTATTCGCACAATCTATGAAGGCGCCTCCCCCGAAGAAGTCGAGCGCCAGATCACATTGCCAATTGAAGAAGAGTTTGATGGCTTGGCAGATATCGATGTTATTCGTTCAAGCAGTATCGAAGGCAGCTCAGAAATCACAATTGAGCTTAAGCCTAATGCTGATATTGAAGAATTTATGCGTGACAGTCGCACCGTGCTCGATCGTATTACAGACTTGCCCGAGGAAGCTGAGGAACCAGAATTACAGCGTTTTAAGCCGCGTTTTCCGGTAATAAGTGTTGCCTTATACGGTGATGTGAGTCGCAGTTACCTTATCGAGCTCAGTGATGAAGTAAAACGCCGCTTGCTAACTATTCAAGATGTCTCAAGCGCGAATATCAGTGGTTATCGCGACTGGGAACTGTGGGTAATTGTTGACCCAGAAAAACTTGCTAGTTCGAAAGTCTCTTTGTCGCAAGTTATTGCAGCTTTACGAGATAATCTGCGCGATTTGCCGGGCGGTTCTATCGAGGCAAGAGAAGGAGACATATTATTACGCGGAAAAGGGGTCAACCCTGATCCGGAAAGTGTCGCGGCCTTGGTTATTGAGGCTAATCAAAATGGCGGTAATCTAGAGCTGGGCCAACTGGCAAAGATAGAAAGAAGGCTGGAAGAGAAAAGTACATTGGGTCGTTTTAATGGACGTCCTTCAGTCAACATTACTGTCACCAAAACCGTCGATGGTTCGTCTACAGATATAGCTCGTGACGTAAAAGAGCTTGTCAACACTCTGCAACAAGAGTTGCCTAACAATATCAGTGTAGCCGCATTTAGTGATTTGTCCGTTTACATTGAAACACGTTTAAATACGGTCAAATCATCGGGGGTGGTCGGTCTTATCCTAGTGTTACTGTCGTTGTATCTGTTTTTAAATTTTCGTGTCGCTTTGATTACTGCCTTAGGTATCCCAGTTTCATTTCTATTTGCGGTGATACTAATGAACTATTCGGGGCAAAGCATCAACATGGTATCGATGTTTGCCTTTTTATTGGCCCTAGGAATGATCGTTGATGATGCCATTATCGTTACGGAAAATATCTACCGTCATATGGAGATGGGTAAGTCACCACGAGAGGCTGCGTTAATTGGCGCGAGAGAAGTGTTTTGGCCGGTTATTGCGGCAACGACCACTAGTGTCGCGGCATTTCTACCGATGTTTGCGATAGGCGGTACTATGGGTCAGTTTATCCAAGTCATTCCAATAGTTGTCAGTGCATGCTTGATTGGTTCGTTGTTAGAGGCCTTTGCAGTATTACCTTCTCACGCCAGACAATTCTTGCGAGTCAAACAGCGTCGTGAAGGGGCGCGTAATAATTGGTCTCTATTGCTGGATCGCTACGTTAAGATCTTGCGTTGGTGTTTGTTTAATCGTTATTTTGTCGCCGTCGCTACGGTCGGTGTTTTGCTCGTTGTCGGAATATTTGCCGCAACACGTATGCCTTATATCATGTTTGGTAAATTAGATACCGGCCAGTTTTTTGTCAATATTGAGGCGCCTAATACGTATAGCTTAGAAGATACTACAGAGTTGGCAAAGCGCGTCGAGAAAGCCATTTTAGAAGTGGTTGATGAGGAAGAGCTCAATAGTATGCTGACTAACGTTGGTGTCAGCTTCATTGATTTTTCAGTGTTTAAGTTCGGTAATAACTACATTCAGTATATCGTAGACCTTAACAAGCGTAAGCCGGAAGGTTTTATCGAGACGTGGGTGTCACCTGTAGTCAGTCTTAAGTTTGATGACCAAGGCACACGAGAACGGACAACGAGCGCAGTTTCTAACGCTATTCGTGAGCGCTTGGAGAGCGAACCAGGAATTCGTCGCGTTTCTATTGTTAGTACTCAAGCCGGGCCGGCAGGTTCTGATATCGAGGTGGGTATTGCTAGCGAAACGGTTGACGGCCTCAGGGATGTTAGTGTGGCCTTGCGTGATTACTTGCGCCAATTGCCTGGGGTTAAAGACGTAAACCAAGATTTCGAACCAGGAAAACTGGAATATCAATATAGTCTTAATGAACGAGGCCGCCAATTAGGTTTAACACAGGCGCAATTGGCCGAAGCGGTGCGTAGTGGTTTCCAAGGCCTGGAAGTTACGGAGGTAACCGTCGGTGATAAGCGTATGCCGGTACGGGGTATCTATCCAGAGTCGGGGCGTACGCAAGCGGCTGATCTCGCATCGCTACGTATTGTCTTGCCAGGTGGTAAGTCAGTATTTTTAGGTCAAGTGGCAGATATACAAGTCGGGCGTGGTTTTAACCAAGTTAATCGTCGCGATCTGCGGCGTTTGGCAACGGTAACAGCAGAAGTTGATACTGATGTCACAACACCCTTAGATGTTACAACCTTACTAGATAAAGAATTCGCATCGCGCCCAGAGCTACCCGATTTCGAATTGTTTTATTTAGGTGAGAAGCGAGAAGCTAATCAATCTGTCGCCGATATGTTAGATGCTTTAGTCATCGCTTTGATCATTATCTTTTTTATATTAGCCGCCTTATTTAAATCTCTATTGGATCCTTTTGTGGTCATTGTTGCAATTCCTTTTGGTTTAATTGGTGTGGTGGCAGGGCATTTTGCATTAGGCTTGCAATTGCAGTTTTTGTCATTGATTGGTTTTCTTGCTTTAGCGGGTATTGTGGTTAATGACTCTTTGATCTTGATCGATTTTGCTAAAAAACGCCGTCATGAGGGTATAGAACGAATTGCTGCCATGATAGATGCAGGCCGAGTACGGACTAGACCGATATTGCTAACCAGTATTACGACCTTTTTGGGTGTCTCGCCTTTGATATTTTTTGCCACGGGGCAAACAAAGATATTATCGCCAATGGCAGTGAGCTTAGGTTTTGGGTTAATGTTCGCTACGGTACTCATACTGCTCGTATTGCCATGTTTTTATCTCATCGCTGATGATATGCGTAATGCGGTTTGGCGTTTTTTCGGGCGCGAAGTATCACCAGCACAGGCCTAGCAGAAGCGATGGATAAACGGTTTTTAGCGATGAGCGATTGGTTGCGCAAAGACTTAGGAAAGAGCTTTTCTAGGTTGGTGCCTGCTTCAGCTGATGCCAGCTTTCGGCGCTATTTTCGTCTTATTTCTGAAGGCAAGCGCTATATTGTCATGGATGCGCCGCCAGATCGAGAGGATAGCCGTCCATTTGTTGAGATAGCCAAGTCGATGCGTGGCTTTGGTCTAAATGTTCCTCTTGTCTACGAACAAAACTTAGAAAAAGGGTTTTTGTTGCTATCTGATTTAGGCGAGAAAGATTATCTCAAGGTTTTGAATGAAGGTAATGCTGATTCACTCTATGCGGATGCGATTGATGCGCTGTTGAAAATGCAGCAGTCTGGAAATGAAAATGATTTGCTGCTACCCGCTTATGATCAAACATTATTGATGTCAGAAATGATGTTGTTTCATGATTGGTTGTTAGTTGAGCATTTGCAGTTGCAAATTACTGATGCCGAAAAATCTATGTTAAGTAATACATTTGATTTACTCACAGACAATGCTTTGGCACAACCGCAAGTGTTTGTTCATCGCGATTATCATTCACGTAATCTTATGGTCTGTGATAATCAAACTCCTGGCGTGCTTGATTTTCAGGATGCGGTTATCGGAGCAATCAGCTATGACTTGGTTTCATTGCTGCGAGATTGTTACGTGATGTGGCCGCGAGAGAAGGTGCTTAAGTGGCAAGAACACTATTGTCGCGGGGCACATGAACGTGGTTTGTTGTCGACCGAGCAGCTTAAACAGTTTCCGCGTTGGTTTGATCTAATGGGTGTGCAGCGACACCTGAAGGCCTCAGGAATTTTTGCCCGTCTTCACCATCGAGATGGCAAAGGGGGTTACCTAGCCGATATTCCTAGAACTTTAAACTATATTGCTGAGGTGACAAAAGAGTATGAAGAGCTGAAGTCATTAAGTGATTTTGTCTGCCAGCGGGTGTTGACTAAGTTAGCAGTCAGGGCTGGCAGTCAGGGGTAATAATTAATCGGTTTGTGTCTACTTGTAGCGTAGACGAATACCGTACTGATACGACATAAATACTTCGTACGGATCAATGGTTGGTGGAAAAAATACACCACTGATTTTTGCGCCATGGATGCTCGCACCGTGCATATCGCTTTCGCTGAAATCGACGCCACGTAGGTCGGCTTGTCGAAAATAGCTATTGGTGAAATCTAGGCCTTTGGCGTCCATCCCTTGTAGATCGACATTACGAAAATCGCAGTGTGTCAGGTCAGGTTTTTCGCCGGCTGCTTTACGTTTGTTGAATTCTTCCATATCACCTTCGCGGAGAAGGCGATACATTTCATCCTTTTTGATTTCAGGTGCCCTTGTCATAACTATTACCTCAATATTCTCGGGGTTAATAGCTATGTCGGCACTATTCCTGCAAAGTTAAGTACTTCGGCTGGCGTTCAGTGCAGGCGTTCGAAGCGAAAATGCGAGTAAGAATTCGTCGTGTCTACCATTTGTGTGAGTCGCACGTGTAAGACTTTTTCACCGGTATTGATAAAGATTCTCGAATCCACATCATAGACAGCAGCCGGGGTGATAATTGACGTGGGATGCTCGGCGGGATCCAAGCCAGGCACGATAAGCGAGCGAAAATACTCGCTCCCCTCGCCAACGCCGACTAAGCCGCGGCTAGCAACAGGCAGTGCGTCGGCAGCGATACGTTTGATCCCGACGTAAATTGTGCCGTCATTAATAATACGAAGCCAGGTTAGGCTGCCGACTTCCCAAATATCGCCGGCGCCAGGTATGGGGGTACGAAAACCAACAACGTCGCCAACTCTTAAGGAAACCCCAAGGTCTGGTTCGCAAGATAGGTCGATGCCACCAGTGCTTTCAGTACCTTGTTTACCTAAAGAAATTGTGTACTCAGGGGCATTATCGTGCGGTGTGTGTTCATCAATATAGTGTTCCGCTTGGGCGCTGGTCGAGTAGACTTTTTTCCAGATATCCCGTTGATCAGTTTCTGTATCAAAGTTAGAGGTACGTTGTTGTGTCAGGTTGGCGGTGCTGGGAGAGTCATGTTTTTGCTCAAGTTGCCAATTCTGATTTTGTGAAGGCATCAGAACCATGTCGTCGCTATGCTGATCAGGTGCTTCACCTTTTAGAATGGCGGCTTCACTTTGTTCAGGTCGAAAATCAATATCCGGGCTCATGAGTTGGTGGCAATGACGTAATCCAAATAGCACTTCAGCATTGACATCGGTCGCATGGCGAGGAGATAGGCGTTCAGAACGCGCGCCTAAGGCGCGCGATACTCGGCGGTACATACCTTGTTCAATACGTTCGGCAATAGTGGCTTTATTTTGGCTAAATTGTGAAATGCTGTCCTCTAAATGATCGAGCAGCTTATTTAGGTTAATAACCCGTGCTACCTGAGGCGGGTTAGGGCTCGATGCTAAAGACGAGTAGCGAGGTGGTGCGGCGGTGGCTAAGTCCACTACAAATTTGCCAGTTTTACCCGGTTGGTATGCAACATTCATTAATTTCGCATAGCTAGCCCAGCCGGCTAGCCGCGTAAATAACTTGGATGCTTCGCCTTGCATCAGATGATAGGGATTGGTTAAGGCCAGTAACAATATACGCTGGTAGCTTTCCGTTATGCTCGGTGGCTCGTGTTCATCAGCGACATTAATTTCGCTAGTATGTAGATTCTTAACTTCTGCCAGAGCATACAGTTGGTTAAGCTCACCCCATATTGCATTAGGTTGCTCGGCGTAAATGAGATAATGATCAAGCACTATCAGGCTGAGGTAATGAATAGCCTTGTAGAGTGCGTTCTCAGTCAGTTTTTTGTAGCCCGCGAGCGTTTCCGGCACGCGCAACTGCTCCACTGAAATAATTTTAAAGCCGTCAGCCATTGCGGTAAGTAGTTTGCGTTGCTGCTCGGCTGACTCGGCGATTTTGGGTAACAGTGGTAAGCGCGTATTGAGGTAAGGTTTCTTATCAGCGCTGGTTAATTCGCGCACAACGGGGTGCAGCTGCATAAGCAGCTGATAGCGAACTTCAGGTTTGACCGGAATACGGTTCATGCGACCCAGCATGGTGCTGAGTTGGGTGATCGCCTCGCGCTGATTAGCGAGTGGCAGTCCTTCACGCCATTTTGTAAGCTTTTTTTGCGTATCGGGAACAGAACCAACAAAATCTGGGTTTTGTTTCGGTATACGCAGACGAATCGCTGCCAATTAGCTGTTCTCCCTTGTGATCAGATTTTTATAGATTGATGACAGCTCTAAAGTAAGTTCATGCAGTCAATACGCTATTATATAGCTATCGAAAACATTGTGGATAAATTAGTACCGTGAAAACTCTTCATTTCGCCTTTATGTTGGCTGGCATCCACATGTTGTTGATTTCTTTTATGTCGTTGGCAGCGGATGGCCCGCCACCTGCTCCGGTTGTGGTGGCTGAAGCCAAGCAAGAAGTGATCGCACCCACTCGCTGGGTATTTGGCAGTGTATTCAGTCGCTATCAGGCCGATATTGCCGCTGAGGTTACGGGCAGATTGTTGAACGTAGTAGAAGTGGGCGATGTGGTTAAAAAAGGCGATACCTTAGCCCGTATTGATGCCAGCGTTACCCGCCTTCAATTTGAGGAATTACGGGCTCAGATAAAAAGTGAGCAAGCTCGACTTAATTTTCTCAGTAGCGAAGTCGAGCGTTTGCAGCGTCTTGCTGCGACCAATCATGCAGCGAAAACTCAACTAGAGCAGACCCAGTCTGATCGAGATGCCACTCAGGGCTCCTTGGCTGCTGCACGTTCTCGTTTAGCACAAGCGCAAGATAGAGTTGAACGTAGCGAAATCAAGGCGCCTTTTTCAGGCACAGTAGCACAGCGTCTGATGGAAGCTGGTGAGTGGGCGGATAGTGGTGAAGCAATAGTCGAGCTTATCGATATTCGTAATCTTGAGATTCGCGCACGTATTCCCCTAAGTTCAATGCCATATATAAGCAAAGAGTCGGTATTGCGGGCTAAATCAGCAAGTGAGGAAGCACAAGCTAATTATCGTTCCCTCGTGCCAGTGGGTGATACAGCCTCTCGCTTAGCCGATTTACGCTTAAGTTTTGACAATACAAGCTGGCGTCCAGGACAGTCCGTACGCGTAGCCGTACCTGTCGGCGAAGCACGACCGGTGTTGGTGGTGCCGCGTGATGCCTTAGTACTGCGTTCGAACTCGACTCAGGTTTTTCGTGTCAATGGTGAGGGTATTGCTGAAGCGATAGATGTCATTCCCGGCGATGCCGAAGGCGATTGGATTGAAGTACAAGGTGATATCGGAATGGGTGACAAAGTCATTGTTCGAGGTGCAGAGCGGCTGCGTCCTGGCCAGGCCGTAAAAATTATTAGTCAAAGCTGATCATTATGTACTTGCTTCGACTAGCTCTATCTAATCCCGTTGCTGTCGCTGTAGCGGTATTGCTTGCCCTATTGTTTGGAGCAATAAGTCTTTCTCGACTTCCCGTCCAGTTAACGCCGGAAATTGAGCGACCAGAGATTAGTGTTACGACTAGCTGGCGTTCAGCCGCGCCGCAAGAAGTCGAATCTGAAATTATCGAGCCGCAAGAAGAAGCCTTGCGCGGTGTGCCAGGAGCTGTCGAAATGCTAGCTCGGGCTAGAAACGGTAGTGGCACCATAACCTTAACCTTCGAGCCAGGCACGAACCTAGAACGCGGTCTGTTAGAAGTGATAAACCGCTTAAACCGTGTCCCGAGCTACCCAATAGATGCCGATGAACCGGTGATATCCACGGGGGGCGGTAATGGACGGGCGATTGCCTGGTTTATTATCAAGCCGATAAACGGCAATGATCGTGATATTGCCAGCTATCACGATTATATAGAAGAGGTTGTGCAAAGCCGTTTCGAGCGCGTACCCGGAGTGGCCTTGTCTCAGGTGCGTGGCGGTCGTGAGCGAGAAGTACGAATTACCTTTGATCCCTATCGTGCCGCCGCGCTAGATGTGCAATTGCCAGAAATATTGAGTTTGGCCGGTGCTGACGATGTTTCAGGCGGATTCTCCGATGTGGGTAGGCGTCGTTATACGCTGCGCTTTGATGGTGCTTATGAGGTTGAAGATTTTGAAAGCCTGATTGTCGATTGGCGCCAAGGTAGCCCAGTATTACTTAAAGACGTCGCCGATATAGAGTTAGGTCTGGTTGATCGAGAAGGATTTGTTATTCAAAACGGCGAGCCAGCCATGGCTGTTAATGCCTATCGCGAGACGGGTGTTAACGTTATCAATGTTATGCAAGGGCTTAAAGAAGCCATGAGCGACTTGGCAGCAGGATCCTTGAAACGCGCTAATCTATCGATTGAGCAGGTCTATGATGAGACCATTTATATCGATCGTTCATTAGAGTTGGTCGGTAGTAATCTCGGTTTAGGAATTCTGCTTGCTGTTGGAGTCTTATGGTGGTTTTTACGCCGCTTTAGAGCAACTTTAATTGTTGCTTTAGCTATTCCAGTATCAATATTTGCCACCTTTGTCATCCTTGATACAACGGGTCGCACAATTAATGTTATTTCTCTCGCCGGTATTGCTTTCGCTGTCGGCATGGTGCTTGATGCTGCTATCGTTGTCTTGGAAAATATTGTCCGCTTGCGCGAACAAGGCGCAGACTCGAGCACAGCTGCGCAACGCGGCACTAGCCAAGTATGGGGAGCTTTATTGGCCTCAACTGCTACAACAGTGGCGATTTTTTTACCCGTCGTTTTTCTCAAAGAAGAGGCTGGGCAACTGTTTGCTGATCTGGCCTTAACCATCGCTATTGCCGTCATATTTTCATTGATTATTGCCTTGCTCGTTTTGCCGACTGCTGCGGTTAAATGGTTAAAAAAAGGGCAAATGAAAGACCCTCACCATCACTGGTGGAATGGTATGTCTAATGCCGTAATGTGGCTAACGAACGGAGCATTGCGCCGAGGGTTTTGGATAATTCTTTTGCTTAGCGCACCGCTTTATATCGCTTACGAATTAAAGCCTGATGCAGACTATTTGCCGACGGGTAATCGTAATCTCGTATTAATGTTCGTTAATCCACCGCCTGGGCAAAGTATCGATGTCGCAGAGTTTGAAATGGGCGGAGCTATTGTCGATACCTTGGCACCGCATTTAACGGGTGAAGCAGAGCCGCACATGAAAAACTATTTTTTTGTCGTGACGGCAAATGGTGTCTTTCTCGGCGGTCGAACGCAGGAGCCAGAAAAAACACGAGAGCTCTTGCCTGTGTTAAACGGTGTTGCGCGTGACTTACCGGACACTATCGGTGTTGCATTGCAGGCCTCTTTATTTACTGGTACGGGTACAGATCATAGTATCGACGTTAACATCCAGGGGCGTGATCTGGAACAAGTGATGGCCGCAGCTCGTAAGGCATTTGTTGATATCCCGCAGCTGATTCCAGGGTCTCGAATACGGCCTTTTCCAGGCTTAGCCTTAGATGATCCTGAACTCAGGTTATTGCCTAGAGAGCAGCGTATTGCTGAAGCAGGGTGGAATCGTGAAACCATGGGCTCAGTTGTTCGTATGTTAGGCGATGGTTTGATCGTAGGTGATTATTTTGATGGTGAAGAAACCTTAGACATCATACTGCGTGCAACGCCTTGGGACGTTCCGGAAGACTTGATGAGTTATCCCTTGGCGACACCGAATGCAGGCGTATTACCCTTAGGAGAAATGGTGACGATGCAACGTGCTGCTGGCCCTAATGAGCTACGTCGCTTGGATCGTCGTCGTACAGTAACTTTACAAGTTAGACCGCCAGCAGAGGTTTCTCTGGAAGTCGCGCTGAATAAACTTAAAACAGAATTTGAACCCGCTGCGCTGGCTGACTTACCGCTCGACGCTAGTATAAGTTATAGCGGCAGCGCAAATAAATTAGAGTCTGCTCTAAATTCCATGCTTGGGGCATTTGCTTTAGCTATCGTAATACTTTATTTGTTAATGAGCGCTTTGTTTCGCTCATTCAAAGATAGTCTCTTGGTATTGCTGGTTATTCCTTTGGCTACAGTCGGGGGTGTGGCAGCTTTATCGATTATGAATCTTTATGTTCACCAGTCTATGGATTTACTTACTATGATTGGTTTTGTCATCTTATTGGGCCTGGTAATTAATAACGCCATATTATTAGTTCACCAAACTCGCTCTGCTGAGCGCGAGGGTATGTCAAGACGTGATGCGGTCAATAATGCTGTCCACCTGCGTTTAAGACCTATATTAATGACAACCTTAACCAGTATATTTGGGATGCTACCCTTGTTGCTAATACCGGGCGCAGGTAGCGAGCTTTATCGCGGACTGGCTGGCGTGATTGTTGGTGGTATGTCGGTGAGTACGGTGTTTACACTTATTCTTTTGCCGAGTTTGCTGCGCATTGGAGAAAAACGCCATCAAGGCAAACAAAGCGCAGAAACAGCAATGGCTTAATCTTTTGGAGGTTGTGATGGTAAAGGGGTTTACTTTGTTTTTCGGCTTGTGCTTGTCCTTATCTGTATTGGCTGCAGATGGTGTGGTATCGGTAAAAAGTCAGTTCGGTGTGGAAGAGACTGCTGATAGATTAGAGAATGCGCTTATCAATAAGAGCATGACAGTATTTGCGCGCGTAAAACATTCGCAAGCCGCGTGGAAAATTAATAAAAAGCTAAGGCCAACAGAATTGGTGATATTTGGTAACCCTAAAATTGGCACTTTGCTTATGCAGTGCCAGCAGACGGTAGCCATTGATTTGCCGCAAAAAGTCTTGGTCTGGGAAGATGAAAACGGTGATGTTTGGCTGGGCTATAACGATCCTGATTATTTAACTGAGCGCCATGATATCGAAGGTTGTGCTGAGGTAACAGAGAAAATAAAAAAAGCCCTCACCAATTTCTCTGCCGCGGCAACAAAAAAATAACTTTCTTCTATGAAGACGGCGATAGTCACGGGTACATCGCGAGGTCTTGGTTTAGCCCTTGCCCAGGGTTTGCTTAAACTCGATTACCAAGTAATTAGTGTTGGCAGAAGTAGCCATGATGAGCTTGATGAAGAAAATAGTTATCGGTTTATAGCTTGTGATCTTAGTAATATAGATGACATTGCAGGCTTGGAGCTGCAGTTAGGAAAATATGTTCACGCAGAGCAAGAACAGCTAGTACTCATTAATAATGCGGCAACAGCTGCGCCAGTCGGTGTGATGGGTGATTTGTCTGACGAGGAGATTATCTCATCACTTCAGCTCAATCTTGCCAGTGTAGTTCAGTTAGCAAATTCATTTTGTCGGATTTTCTCTTCGTTGTCCTGTGATAAACGTATTGTAAATATTTCATCTGGTGCTGCGTTTACGGCGATTCCCGGAAGTAGTGTTTATTGTATTGCAAAGGCAGGAATCGAGATGTTGACGCAAACTATCGCGACAGAAAACGCTCACCATGGAGTCAGCGCGATGTCTATTCAGCCAGGGTTTATCGATACTGGCATGCAAACCTGGTTACGCCGGCAAGACGCTGAAGCCTTGCCTAGTGTCGAGATGTATCGTGGTTTTCAAGAACAGGAACAACTATTACCCGCAGATACCGTGGCTCAAAATATTATTAAATCAGCTGTTTTGTCTATTCCCAGAAATGGGGAAAGCTTTAGTCATGATCATATTTTCTAATGCTATGTTTGATGATCATTCGACACGATGCAGATGAGAAGAGAGGCGATCCATTACTGCAAACAGCACACCGGCGATTACAAAGGCAATAAAGATAATTACTTTCCAGAGAATTTCCTGCTCGTCATAGCTTTTAAGGTTGATAAAGACCTTGAGTAGTTCTATGGAAGATATTGCTACGATGGAACCAATAACTTTGATCTTGAGTGCTGAAAAATCAACCTTACCCATCCAGGCAGGCTTGTCTTCGCGATCAATGGTGTCAAACTTTGAAACAAAGCTTTCATAGCTGCTAAAAACAATAATGAATATCAAGCTAGCGATTAGCGTCAGGTCTACCATGCTTAGCACGCCTAGAACTAATTCGATTTCACTCAAGCTGCCTATATCAGCAACGAGATGAATTAACTCACCAATAAATTTGATAAGTAGTAAGACGGCCGAGATTACCAGGCCGACTAAAAAAGGCACCAGTAACCAACGGCTAATAAAGAGAGATTTTTCTAGGGTGTTTTCTGCGCTTTTCATCAGTGTAGTATTTTTTTAGAAGAACACAGCATAACATAGAGCTAATGCCAGTTAGCTGTTTGCGCGCCTACACGTCTAAATTAATGGCTTGTGAGTCGAGATTATCTCGCTACTAATCAATCTTCCCAAGCGATATCACAACAGATGACTGATACACCATCACCATGTTCTATGCACAAAGAAAGAGTAATGCACAAAGCGGCATCAGGGATAGAAAAGTAAGGACGTGTGGCTTGCACTTCGCCGGGTGTTTCCATAGCTCGATAAAAGTAGGGGCGGTGACGCCAAGTGGCACCTTCTGCATCGAGTAGCGGCGATAATTGTGGGTGAGCCGTTGATGTATAGTTTGGCGAGGCAATATTATCTAAGCTTTGATTGCCATTTTCAGCAATGGCATAAACGCGGATAACTTTATCCATTGTGAACATGCTTTCTGCGCACGTTCTTGTGCAGGTATTCAACTTTTGTTTCTTTGCCTTCAATGACAGTAAGTGCACGATAGAAGCAAAGCGATCCTGGTAGGGTTTAATTCGTTCGGAGTATTGATGTCTTACACCATCGGAATAGAAGTCATAGGTCTCATAGAGATTAGGCCATAGCTGATGGCTAAAACTTGGACTTTCGGAAACTGGCGTTGGTCGGCAAAAATAATATCCTTGTACTAAGTCAACATTAGCATCCATGCATGCCAAGGCTTCACCTAGAGTCTCCACCCCTTCTGCTAGTACGATGCATTTATTGGCGTGTAGTAGATCGACAATTCCTTTCATCATGATTTGCACGCTACGATCTGCGCCCGCTCTCTGTACCATAGAGCGATCAAATTTGACAATATCAGGTTGTAAGCGCCAGATGCGATGAAAATTAGAATGTCCAGCACCGAAATCATCGATAGCGATAAGGAAACCAAGTTCTCTATCGAAATCATCGATAGCGATAAGGAAACCAAGTTCTCTATAGTATTTCACCGCAGTTTCTAGGTCTTGCTCGCTAGATGCATGTGATTCGAGAACTTCGATGACAATATTTTCAGGTGATATACCACGGTCGTGAAGTAACGAGGTTAAATATTCAACAAAGAGCTCATGGTCGTTAAGCGTTTCTGGGCAGACATTAAGAAATGCCCAAATATTTTGCAGATCTAGTGCTAGGAAATTATCAACGTGAACAGCCTGACTTAACTGATCAAGTAAAGGTTGCTCAGAATTATCAATTGAGTTGAATAACTGCCAAGGTGAAATATTGTCACCCTTAATATCGACGGCGCGTAGTAACCCTTCGACGCCAACAACCCGTTTATGTGTAATGCTAAATATTGGCTGAAAAGCGGAATAAATTTGGTAGTCTTTAAATGTTGCGCAATGGTTGCCATTATGGAAGTGGCAAGACTCTTTAATAATCGAGAATTGGTTGGAGAAATCGATTTTATTTTTGCTGCTTAACATCAGGTCCGACACGCTGCTATTGTGTTACAGATGAATTCCGTTTCAAGTTTTAGTATCGGCCACACGGCCCGGCAATTTAGGCTAGTATTGCTAGCTGGCAAGCAGACATAAGCTCGTGAACAGACTGCAGGCATTAATATTGGTCGTGCTTGGTGCACTTTGGGGAGCATCGTTTCTCTTTATGAGAATTGCTGCGCCGGAGATTGGCCCGGTATGGTTGATTGAGTTTCGTGTATTAATCGCTGGCTTAGTGTTGTTGCCATGGTTGCTAAACAAACAGTACATATCTGAATTGGTGGCAAACCTTAAAGGACTATTTTTAGTCGGTGCGCTTAATAGTGCGATACCATTTGTGTTAATAGCCTATATCACGACAACTATCTCTGCAGGAATTACGTCGATACTTAATGCTTTGGTGCCTATAGTGGGCGTTATATTTTCATATTTGTTCGTAAAAGAAAAATTGTCTCCTTCGCAATTGTTGGGTGTGGTGCTAGGTTTTGTTGGGGTTATTTTGTTGATGTTATGGCAGCAGGAAGAAGCTATTTCTCCCTCGCCAGTCATGGTGAGCTGTGCTTTATTGGCCTGTGTGTCTTATGTGGCCGGTGCACATTACACTAAGCTACATATGGCCAATATGTCGTCTATTGTTTTTACTAGTGGTACTCAACTCGCTGCGGCTTGTTTGTTATTACCTATCTTGCCATTTTTTATTCCATCACAAGCCCCTAGTATGCAGAGTGTATTGGCAATCATTGGTTTGGCTGTGTTGTCGACATCGTTAGCCTTCGTTTTATATTTCAGGTTGTTACATCAGGTAGGGCCGACAAAGACGCTGATGGTGACTTATCTTATACCGTTTTTCGGTGTGCTATGGGGGGCGTTATTTCTCGATGAGATAATCACTTTAAATCAAATAATAAGTGGTTTGTTCGTATTGTTGGGAGTGGCATTGAGTACGGGGATTGTATTCAAAAAGGGTAATAGTGCTGCTAGTAAGATGTAGGGGCCAAGCTTAACTTGGCCCCGAAAGTATCACTCCTTATTCTTGCCAGTTCTTATACTCTTTCTTAATGCTGGCAAGGCGTGGTTTTAATACGCTAGATTCCATCATTGAAGCTGAAATAATAGCGACTAAACCTAAGCCTGCCATGGCCGCCCAGTTGTTTAAGTCAAATTGATAAACTAACTGATAGGCTTGTTGGCCAATTGAGATAAGGATTATCGTTAAACCGCCAATTAATAAGCTTCGTTGTTTTTGTTTTACACCATATGCTGTGATCGCGATACCAATAACGATACCAATGATTGCAGCAGTTAGGCCATCAAAGAAGAATACATTAGCTGCAACCCCCAAGAGTGCGGTGGTGACAGCAACGCGACGATAAAGAGCGGCATATTTGGTGTGATATGAGATGGTATAAATCATTACCGCAGCCACTAAACTAGCAATTGGCATAATGACATCATTGATTAATAGATTACTTTCCCACAAGGCTGCACTTAATAGAGGGACGATGGCTAACGCAGGCAATACAGAAGCGACATTAATGATGCTTTGTAATCGCGCATGGTTCTGCAAGTAAAGCGATAGCTGGCGTAATATAATAAATACAACAAAAGCAACGACACTTAGCATTAATGTTTCACCTGCATACAACCAAAGGTTGCGGCCGACTAAAACAGCGACAGGTAATAGTTGCAGTGATAATGCGGTAATGCCCTCAGTAGTGCGTGCGGCAGTGTGGTCACGTGAAATTTTATAGCTAGCAAAGATTGCTAGTAGCGCTAGAATTAAAGCCATTGGTGCCAGAAGTTGTGGATCACGTACCGGTACGAGTAGCGCAACGTTGCTTAGCAAAAATAATAGCGTTAGCCGTTTTGATAAGCCGCGTAATAGTACTGAAAAGCTGAATAAACACACTGGAATGAGTACAACAAGCGCACCAGCTGTCGTCATGAAAGCATCACTAAGGTTTTCTACGCCCCAAGTAGCAAAGCTAGGATAGTCCGCAAACACTGAGCCTGATTGTGAATAGAAAAACGCGCCGAGAATGGCGAAGTTGGCTGGTACGGATGCTAGCGCCAGTGACAGTAATAACCGTGGCCCATTATTTTCTTTCAGCCAGCTTGAGCTGGCGAGTCCGATTAATACTAAGGTGCCAGTATGCGCAAGTAAAATAAGATAACGTGAAATATCATTGCCTACTTGCCAACCTTGGAACATAAAGCTGTACATGCCAACCACCAACGCCAGGGCGCCGGCACCGCGTAATAGATTGGGTAGTTGAAATAATCGTGAGGTAAGGGAGCGTTTAGCGTCACCGTCGGCCGATGTATTACTGACAGAGTTTTCCGTATTTTGTGGTTCGCTCCTATGATGGCGGCACGTTTCCCAGGCATCGATACGTGTATTCATCAGTCTTTCTCCTGATCTTGGAGGCGAGAGAGTTCCATACGTAGGCTCTCAGTTTGCTCTTGAGTTAAGAATTCATGTTCGATGGGGTCGCTAAAATCATCGTAGTTAGAGGCCATTTCACTGGCACTGAGTTTTACCTCCCATCGATCAAAGGTTTCATCAAGATAAGGTTCGCATGTTTCGTCGCAGATTTTACTTGCATTGAGTGCTGCAGCCGTAGATTGACGAGCTTGCATCAAAGTGAGCTTTTGCTGTTGAACTTGTAGTTTTGTTTCGCTGTTTTCAATTTGTTGTGCAAGTTGTGTCCCTGTTTGTTGGTATTGTTGCAATACTTGTTGCAAGCGCTGCACTTGCTCTTGGCATTGTTGGCTGCGTTTAACGCAATGCAGCGCTTTCTCTTCATCCTTATCTGCGCTAGTAATAGCGCGTTGTTGCCAACGTTCAATATTGTCTTGTTGCTGAGTGATTTGTTGTTCAACCCTGGATGTTTCGCGCTGTACGTGATTTAACCTGACCTTGGCTTCGGCAATTTTTTTACGCATCGCGTGAATGCTGGTTTCGGCAACCGCGGCATGGTTTTCGAGGTCGCTAACAACCTGGTCAACACGGCTACCAAGACTAATAGATAAACGTTTGAATAATGACATGATGATCTCCTCTTCGATTTGATTGGTGAGGAGATTTTTGAGCATGGCGTCAAAAAAATAAACTAAAATAGAAAAAGTATCTATATAATCAACATTAAGTATATAAAAACGATACTTTTGGATAGATGGCGCAAATTACAGAACTCATAGCAGTACTTAAAACCGAGCTAAAACGTTACGGTTTAACCTATGCTGAGGTCGCTCAACGTTTGGATATGAGCGAGGCGAATGTTAAACGGCTCTTTGCCAGTAGACGTTTCACTTTAGATCGATTAGCAGAGATTTGTCAGTTGATGGATTTGGAGTTGAGTGATCTATTTCAGCTTTACGAGGCTTCACGTCAACGTATCAGTCAGCTTAGTATTGAGCAAGAAGAGGAATTGGTCGGCGACTATAAACTGTTGTTAGTAGCAGTCAGTGTTCGTAACCAGCTGAATTTTGAGGAGATCGTCGAAAATTACGCCATCTCTAAGACGGAATGCATTCGTTGCCTGGCACGTTTAGATCGTTTACGGATTATTGATTTGCTGCCAAATAATCGTATACGACTGCGCATTGCAGATAATTTTGCTTGGTTAGCGCAAGGCCCCATTGAGCGTTTTTATGAACAACAAATTCAAACACAGTTCTTACGTTCTCGATTTATTGGAGATGAAGCATTAAGACAATTTGTTTTTGGTTTATTAAGTGATGCATCTATCAATACATTATTAGGAAAGATGAAACTGCTGGCTAAAGAGCTCAGTGAGCTGCATCGCCAAGACAGCGACTTACCCTTAGAAAAACGTCATAGCGTTGGCATGATGTTAGCGATGCGCCCCTGGGAGCTCAAAGTTCTGCAAAAACTACGTAAGGCTGACAAATAATGAATGCCGAAGAAATAGATGCTAAACACATATGGCATCCCTATAGCGCCATGGATTCGAATATGCCTATCTATCATGTCGAATCTGCACAGGGTGTCAAACTAAGGCTTAAAGATGGCACAGAGCTTATCGATGGTATGTCGTCATGGTGGTGCGTCATTCATGGTTACAACCACCCTGCAATGAATGCCGCCTTAAATCAGCAGCTAGAAAAAATGGCGCATGTCATGTTCGGTGGTTTGACCCATGACCCAGCCATTGAGCTGGCGCAGTTGCTTGTTGATATCACCCCTAAACCTTTGCAAACAGTTTTTTATTCTGACTCAGGTTCTGTTTCAGTAGAAGTGGCGATGAAAATGGCTGCGCAATATTGGCATGCCAGAGGTCAAGCTCAAAGAAAAACTTTTGTTTCGCTACGACGTGATTACCATGGCGATACTATCGGTGCCATGTCAGTGTCTGATCCAGAAACCGGTATGCATAGTGTATTCAATCAGCTCATTAATAAAAATATTTTTATTGATCAACCGCGGTGTCGCTTTGGTCAAGCCTGCGACGAGAACGAATTGGCATCAATTAGGCAGGCTCTATCAGAAGATAATATCGCGGCCGTAATCATTGAACCTATCGTACAAGCCGCCGGTGCCATGTGGTTTTATTCCGCAGAATATTTAGCGCGCCTAAGAACGCTATGTGATGAATGTGAAGTTTTGTTAATCGCCGATGAGATTGCCACGGGCTTTGGGCGCACAGGTGAATTGTTCGCTTGCAACCACGCTGATATTGCTCCCGATATCATGTGTTTGGGTAAAACACTAACAGGTGGTTATTTGAGCTTGGCTGCTACGATGGCGACGAATCATGTTGCGGAAACCATAGATAGTGGCGAGCCCGGAGTGTTTATGCATGGTCCAACTTTTATGGCTAACCCCCTTGCTTGTGCGGCGGCGTTGACTAGCGTGCGTTTATTGCTGGATTCACCTTGGCGGGACAATATTGCTCGTATAGAAAAGTCGTTGCAGCTTGGTTTGGCACCTTGTCATGAGTTGGATAATGTTACGGATGTGCGTGTGTTAGGCGCCATTGGCGTCGTTGAGTTAGCGTATGCCGTCGATATGAAGTCGATAACTGAAGCCTTTGTTGATAGAGGAGTCTGGCTCAGACCATTTGGTCGATTGGTATATGTGATGCCGCCGTATACTATCGACGATGCTGATTTAGATCAGTTGACGGCGGCGATTGTTGAAGTTGTAACAAACCTATCAATTCATTCTTAGCTCGGCGGTGTTGTCAGCAATGGTTCTGGGTCAGAAACTGTGAACTCTTCCCTGGTCGGCTTGCCTGAGCTTTATTAAACTGGATTTCTCTGCGCTCTATTAAAGGCTATTGCTGCCACAGGTTTAAGCCATTTGGCCGATACTTTAGATAGCTTGTCGTGTTTACTATATATGAAGGCATTATGAATATTGCTGTTAATCGAATTATTGATCAAGTGGGAGAAGTACTACTTGGCAAAGAACAACAGGTTAAGCTCGCCTTAGCCTGTCTCTTAGCGCGCGGTCACCTGTTAATCGAAGATTTACCGGGCATGGGTAAAACTACCCTGGCTCATTGTCTCGCCGCCGTATTAGGCTTGGATTATGACCGTGTTCAATTTACTAGCGATCTGTTGCCCGCGGATATCTTGGGTGTCTCGGTGTTTGATCGTAATAGTTCAAGTTTTCAGTTTCATTCAGGTCCAGTATTTACTCAAGTACTGCTAGCAGATGAAATTAATCGTAGTACACCAAAAACTCAAAGTGCTTTGCTCGAAGCGATGGAGGAATATCAAGTCACTATCGAAGGTGAGACACGCGAGTTGCCTAAACCATTTTTTGTGATTGCCACGCAAAACCCTATGTCACAATCGGGTACTTTCCCTTTGCCAGAATCACAGCTTGACCGTTTTCTGATGCGAATCAGCTTGGGCTATCCTAGTGAGTCATCCGAAATGGCTTTATATAAAGGCGTTGATCCACGTCAAATTATTCAAAATATGACACCAGTGATTAATACCGACGAATTATCTCGTTTGCAGAATGAGACCAGTAATATTCGTGCAACAGATCAGTTGCTTGCTTATTTGCAACGATTAGTTAATCTAACACGGCTTGATGATCATTTTAGTCTTGGCTTGTCACCGCGTGGTGCTTTGGCGTGGTTGCGTGCTGCGAAAGCCTGGGCCTTAATTCATCAGCGCGATTATGTGGTGCCCGATGATATCCAAGCGGTGATGCCTGCCGTTGTTGGTCATCGTATTCGTGCTGCTGAACACAGGCAGTTTGGTCATAGTGGTAGCCTGGATTACTTAATAAAAAATGTTGATGTGTTAGGCCAGGCAGGCTGAATGTGCTAGCCAAGTCGCTCAATCGCAACGGTTGGCTTGTTTCTCTAGAGTCTTGGTGGCAACAACGATTTTTTCGTTGGTTAGACCGTAAAATCCCTAAAGCCGATAGTTACCAGCTCAATCTACGTAATCTTTATATCTTGCCTACACGGCTTGGCTTTGTCTTTATTTTACTTATAGCTGTACTTTGGGTCTTAGGCAGTAATTATCAAAACAACTTAATTCTGGCTTTATGTTATTTACTGACTAGCCTAGTCATTGTCACCATGCATCATACCCACGCTAATCTCTCAGGCCTGCGTGTTAGGGCTGCAAATGCTAAACCCGTGTTTGCCGGAGACCAAGCCTTTTTCCCCGTTTATATCCGTAGTCAACGTAAAGATGGCAATGATGCGCTAAGAATACGCTGGCAGCATGGTGAGTGGTTTTCTGCTGATATTGGCGAGGGTGATTCAGAGCAAATTGCTATTGCAGCCTTAACTTCTGAGCGCGGTGTGTTGCGCCCAGGAAGATTATTAATTGAAACAGAATTTCCTTTAGGCTTAATGCGTTGTTGGTCTTGGTTGAATTTTGATGTAGAAGCCTTGGTTTATCCCAAGCCAATGACTATCGCTGAGCCGCTGAGTGCGTCGGGTGATGCAGATGAAGCTGAAGCCGTAACACAAACAATACACGGCGATGATTTTTATGGTCTACGTAGTTATCAAGCTGGTGATTCTCTAAAGCACGTTGCTTGGAAGCACTATGCGAAGGAAAAGGGCTTGCATAGTAAAGACTATCAACAAGGCTTGACGGGTGAAAAGGTGCTCAGCTGGGATTCTCTAAGGTATCTGCCGGTAGAAGAAAGAATTAGTGCGCTATGTTATCTCTGTTTACATTACTCTCAGCAAGATATTCCCTTTGCTGTGATGTTGCCTGGGCATACATTGCCCGCTGCAAGCGGTAGCGCTCACCGAGAAAAAGTACTGCGTTTGTTAGCTTTGTTACCAAAAACCGTAGTCTAGCGTATGCAAGTATTTATAGACGATAGTCGATGGATTAAGCATGATAATTTGAGCTGGATATTAGTTGCTCAAGCCTTGGCAATATTGCCTATTCTTTTTCATCTACCGCTATGGTTGGGTGTGGTCTGGTTGCTAGCACTTGTCTGGCGGGTGCAGATCTATCTAGAACGACTACCATTTCCCTCAACATTTGTTAAGGCTGTGACAGCTGGTGTCATTGTTACAGCACTAATACTCTCTTCAGCTGGAAAGTTTAGTATCGATTTGCTCATAGGCTTATTTTTTTCAGCTTACGTATTAAAGTTACTTGAGTTTCGTAAAAAAAGAGATGGTTTACTTTTAGTCTTTCTTGGTTTTTTTGCCATCGCGACGCAGTTTCTATTTGTGCAAACCATGTTGGCCGCAGCGTATGGGTTTTTGTCATGTGTTGTCTTATTAGCAGCCTGGAAAGTTTTATATTTTGATCGGCCTGCTAGCATCAATACAAAATTAAAAAGTGGTGGCAGATTGTTATTGCACGCCTTGCCCTTGATGGTGCTATTTTTCATCATCATGCCGCGTATAGAGCCTTTGTGGTCTTTACCTTCATTAACAAGCTCAGGTCGGACAGGCTTTGGCGATACCATGTCTCCTGGAGATGTTGGTAAGCTGGTTGAGTCGTCGGCGACTGCGTTTCGGGTTGAGTTTGAAGGTGACGCACCACCGAAAGAATCGCTTTATTGGCGTGGTTTAGTATTGGACTATTTTGATGGCCGCAGTTGGCGAGTTTATCCGCGTAATTCAGCACAAGAACAACAAGAGGCTAAGCCAATACTCGAAGACAAAACTCGCTATACCGTCACGATGGAACCACATGGTCAGCATTGGTTGTTTGCACTTACAGAGCCGGTCAGTCTCAAACTCAATAACGATAAGGTGAAACAAGATCAGCGCTTGTTTATTACATCGAAAAAACCGGTCAACCAACGTGTTCAGTATAGCGTTGAATCTGTTCTATCTGATCGGCATGGTCAGCGGCAGTCATTGAATGAAAAAACCCTAGCCGAAAATCTACTAATCCCTCGTGGCTTAAACCCAAAAACGCAGCAGCAGGTTCAGCAGTGGTTGGATGAAGGTTTGAATCCGCAGCAAATTATTCAGCGCGCTTTAGATCAATTCACCCGTAGTTTTTATTACACCTTAGAGCCAGCATTGCTTGGTCGTCACAGTATCGATGATTTTTTGTTTACTACCCAAAAAGGATTCTGCGAACACTTTGCCAGTAGCTTTGTATTCATGATGCGCTCAGCTGGTATTCCTGCACGTGTGGTCGTGGGTTATCAGGGTGCGAGTAAGAGTGATGTGCAAGACTATTATGTTGTTAAGCAGTCTGACGCCCACGCATGGGCAGAAGTTTGGTTGCAAGGCATCGGATGGTTGCGTATTGACCCTACTGCAGCGGTAGCGCCTGAGCGCGTGGAGACAGGGATATCCGAAGCACTCAGCGATTCAGATTTACAGTTTGTTGGATCGAATGCCTTGGATCAGTTTCCGCTAGCACGCTTTATTGCACAGCATGCTGATGCGATAGGCTACGCCTGGAATCGTTGGGTATTGAGTTATGATAATCGTTCACAACAAGGGTTATTAGAAAAGCTATTTGGTGGCACAGAGTATTGGCGCATTGCTTTGGTTGTTATGCTGGCGAGTTTTATGATAGGCGCAGGTTTTTATCTTTATTTTGTGTTGAGTAATCGCGCTCGACATGTTCCGCAGGAAGTCCGTTTAATCAATCGATTTATTAAGAAAGCCAAAAAGCTTGGTATAGAGCCGAATCAGGGAGAAACCATATCATCGTTAATAAAACGCATAACGGTTAAATATCCTGAGCTTGCTGATCCAGCTATTGAGTTAGGTGGTTTATTTGAACGTGTCGCCTATGGCGGTGAAAATCAAGAGTTAGAGAAGCTGCGCCAAGGCGTTAATGCTTTTCCTGTATCTGCTTAAAATAGTTCGACATCATCTGTGCCCGTCGCAGCTCCTGCTGTACCGATCTCACTCATATCATTTTGTGAAGCAGGCTCAGTTAAAAACTGTTGCACAATGTCTTGTAATTGGGCAGCCATTAAACTGAGTTCATGGCTGGAGCGACTGGCTTGTTGAGCACTATTTGCTGCAGCTTTAGCGGAAAGATCAATATCACCAATATTTTGTTTAATCGCTGTGGTGTCAGCACTTTCTTTAGCAATGGCATCAGCGATGTCTTGTAGCTTAGTAGTAATGCTGTTAACTGAGCCAGTAATGTCGCCAAGTACGCGTTCAGTTTCATGTGTGATTTCGATAGTTTGTTGTGCTTTATTATTACTTCTTGCCATGGTGTCGACAACGGAGCCGACTTCATCTTCAAGGTCAGAAATGGTGCTGTGAATATTTTCTGCTTCTTCGCCAGCGCGGTTAGCCAGAGTACGCACTTCATCTGCGACAACAGCAAAACCTCTGCCCGCCTCACCAGCGCGTGCTGCTTCAATGGCCGCATTCAAAGCAAGTAAGTTAGTTTGCTCAGAAATGGTTTTAATCGTATCAACAATTCCTTTGATGTTATTGCTATGTTCTGCAAATTGATCCATTTTGGCTGAGGCCGCACCGACTTCTTGCACAAGGTCGGTCACGGAACTAACCGTTGTGCTTACCACTTTAGCGCCGTCTAAAGCACTTGTCTTGGCTTCTTGAGCGGCTTGCGCAGCGGTCAAGGCAGTATCCGATATTTCATCCATCGTTGAAGACATATGTCGTACACTACTTGAAACATCGGCAATAGATTGTTGCTGTTGCTCAACACCATCACTAGATTTTTTGCTTATGGTGGACATGGTTTCCGCTTCAGTAGCCAAGGTGGTTGAAGAATCAATAACCAATTGCACAACGCCACTTATTTTTTCCATAAACTGGTTGTAACTATGTGCCAATGTACTGAGTTCATCACGACCATGTTCATCAAGATGGTCTTCCAAATTTCCACCACCTTCAGCAATTTGTTTCATAGAAGAAGAAAGTTTGTGAATACGGCGAGTAATCAAATAGCTCATCGCAGCGGTGAACGCGATACTAACAATCACTATTAGAACAAACACGCCAAATAAACTACCATTAGTTTTCTTGATAGATACACTAATGTCTTCAGTATATATTTGTTGTAATTCTTGTCCGTTGTTTTTAAGTGCTATAGCAAGCTCTGCCGTCGCGCTAAGTAAATGTGTTGCTGTTGTGGCTAGAGCGTTATGTTGTTCAGGTTCGCTTTCTTTATCCAGGCTGAAGAACAATAATGTGACATCAACAGCTTGTGAGTTAATAAGTTCATAATCTTGAACGAATGATAACGCATTCTTGCTTAGTTCAATTTCCCGATCTTCTTCGGCGTTATTTACTTCTTCAGTCGCGTTTTGTTCTTCAGCATCACTTTGGTTTTGAGGGTTATTGGAAACGATAACCTGCAGCTGGTTTTTAAGTTCTTGTAAAGAAGCTTGCAGCTCTTCTTCTAATTTTTCATGAACTAATTTGTGTTGTTCATCGCCATCTTTTTCATATTGCAGAATAACGGAGACCTTGCGCTGCGAGGTATTTAACAGTGTAGAGCTGGCTAGTGCCTGCTTAGATATTGGTCCTTCAACAAGCTCGACTTTGTGCAATACCTGGTTGAGTTCCGAGTGTATGACCAAGCCACCGATCAGCAGCATGAGAATAATCAACGCGGGGATGATCGAGAGTTTAATGCTAAAGGGTAGATTATCCAGGTGAATCATTGGCTTCTCCTGGAAAGGCAGCGCTCGATACAGAATATAGCAAATTGCCATATAGCGCTCATTAGAAGGTGTTTGATGATCATGCTTCCTAATGCTCCCTTTAGCTTCCTTGTCATGCGATCTTGTTTAGATATCGGCTTCTGTCGAGAAGACTTAAAGGGTATTTGAGGCTGTATCGGATTAAAAATTTTTACTGATTTTTCGGTAACTTAGAGTTTATATTGATAAGTTATGAGGGGGACCCCCGTTTAGATATCAAACGTGGTAGTTAAAATTCAGAAAGGGTATTTGTATCCACAGGTTTGCTAAAGAGATAGCCTTGTGCAGCATCGCAACCCAAGCTCTTTAAGGTATCAAGTTGTTCGCTTGTTTCGATGCCTTCGGCAATGATTTTATAACCAAGTTGATGACCCATCTCAATCATGGAGCCGATCAGAATAGAAGCCTTCTTATTCGTGAGCATGTCATCAATAAAATACTTATCTATTTTTAAACAATCCACATCTAGATGCTTAAGCGAAGCAAACGATGAGTAGCCTGTGCCAAAATCATCAATAGCTAGCTGTAGGTTAAGATTTTTTAAATCTCTAATAGTTATTAGGTTTCTTGGGTCGGTTTGAATAACGCTTTCAGTGATTTCCAGTTCTAAGTCATTAGGTTTGATGCCAGTTTTGCTAATAATTTGATCAATTAATGGCACAATCTCTTGGTCAATAAAATGACTGGGCGAGATATTAACAGCCAAGCGTTGTAAAGGTAGACCATCTTGCTTCCATGCGACAGTTTGACGACATGCGACATTTAATGTCCATTCAGTGAGTAATTTGATCATGCCTATTCTTTCTGCCGTGGCAATAAAGTCTATCGGTGGTACATTCCCCAATATAGGATGAGTCCAACGTGACAAGGCTTCAACGCCGATAATTTTCCCTGTCTTGAGATCAACTTGTGGCTGGTATTCGAGATGCAACTGCTGGGTTTCAATGGCTTCGCGCAAATACTGTTCTACCTGAAAGCGGTATTCAGCTTTTCGAGTCAATTCTGGCCTATAGAAGGCATATCGATTTTTGCCGTTTTCTTTAGCAGCGTAAAGAGAGGTATCAGCAGCCTTTATCAAGGTTGTGGCGTCCTCGCCATCTTCTGGATAGTGTGCAATGCCAATGCTGCAAGCTGGGATGTGTTTTCGTGCTGCTAGCTCAACAGGTTGTGCGATAGCTTTAAGACATCGTTGTGCAACATTAACGACAGTATGGTCGTCATCGACTTCTGGTATGAGAATACAAAATTCATCTCCGCTAAGCCGCGCTATAAAGTCGATGTCGCGACATGTGCTGGCCAAGCGTTCGGCAACGGTGACCAGTAAGTCATCGCCTGTATCATGACCGAGACTGTCATTAATACTTTTAAAGTCATCTAAGTCAATATATAGCAAGCCAAAGCGACGTTTAGCTCGCTCTGATGTTTTTATCACATCATTAAGGCGCAGATAGAAATGGGCGCGGCTGGAGAGCTTAGTCAGTTCATCAGTGTAAGCCAATTCCCAAATTCGTTTTTGAGCCTGGTCGCGTTCCATAACAATGCCGGTAAGTTTTGCTGCGGAACTTAGGTCATTCAATTGGTCTTCATTAGGCAATGCAGGTTGGTCATAGTACATGCCAAATGCACCCAGTACGTCACCTGAAGCATTTTTAATCGGTTCAGACCAACAGCAGCGCATACCGTGAGGTAATGCAAAGTGTTTTATTTTTTCCCATTTAGGATCAGTTTCAATATCTTCGACTAATACGCGTTCGCCTGTGTAGGTCGATGTGCCGCATGAGCCAACGCTAGGACCATTCTTTAAGCCATTAACAGCATCACAATATTCCTTGGGCAAACTGGGTGCGCCGCCGTGTATAAGTTTGCCATCGTGTAGCTCTAGCATAGAGCATCGCATGCCTGGATGGCGTGCTTCATACATCAATGCAATGGCGTTATAGATATCTGATGCGGAACGCCCTAGAGCGATCATTTCTAAAATTCTGGCATTATTAGTTTTAAAAGACGCGGCTTTTTTTTGTTCGGTGATATCGATGTGGTTGCCGATTAGTCTGATGGGTTGATTATCGCTATTACGCACTAGCAGCAAAGCGCGTGATAAAACAAATACATCCATGTCGTTCTTATGAGACATGCGTAACTCATGCTCAAATGAGTCAGTGTCACCATTCAGGTAATGTTGCATGGCGCTTACCGCATGATCCCTATCATCGATATGGATGAGGCTGGCCCAGGTATCAAATGTGTTATCTAAATCATCTTCTTTATAGCCGAGCATATTTTTCCAGCGTGGGGAAAAATAAACTTCGCCAGTTTCGATATTCCAATCCCATAGACCATCGTTAGCTCTGCGCATAGCTAAAGAAAAACGTTCTTCACTTTTATTAAGCTCAGATGCGCTGTTTTTAGCCTTAAGTTCTGCAGAAGCTAATTGTTTTTTTAACTGTCTAATTTCTTCTTCTAAGGATGTGGCAGGCCTACTCAAGTTTCCCAATACCTCTTTAAGCAAGGATTCGTTCATAGGGATATTAGCAGACAAAAAATGCAGCAACTTTAATCATCTGTAGGCCACCTTTTTTTGAAAAGGTATAGTCGGTTTTTACGGTTAGAGGGGGTATTCGTAAGGATAGTTCCTACTTAGCTTGCAATTGGCGAGATTGGCGGGATGGCAGCAAGTGATCGGCATAATGGCATACTCCCAAAACGTATATAAAAAACAATTGCGAACTCTCTAGGCACCTCTAAGGGTTTGTATTTTTTGAAAAAATTGTAAAAGTTATAGTTTAGTGCAGAGATTGATTCCTCATGGTGTCAGGTGTGCTGCCGGTCCATGTTTGGAAGGCCCGGAAGAATGAGTTGGGGTCTTCGTACCCTAGTAGGAAGGAAATCTGGATGTAGGGTAAATCGGACTTGGTAACATAGTGCCGAGCTAAACTTTCTCTGGTTTCGGTCAGTATGTCTTTGAAGTTGGTATGCTCGTCGAGCAAGCGCCTTTGTAAAGTGCGGCGACTGAGGTTTAAGCGTTTCGCTAGTGTGTCGACGGTAGTTTCGCCGCTGGGTAACATTTCGAGCAATACCGCTTTTACGCGTTCTTTCATGCTGTCTTCTGCTTGTATTGCCGATAAGCGTTTTTTTAAATCCGCTTCAAAGAAGTCCCACATGCCAATATTTTCCGTAACAAAAGGCTTATTGGCGTCATTTGCAGCAAAATGTAAGGAGAGACTTTCGCCAAACTCAGGTGTTACGCCAAAGTATTCAGCGTATTCCGGAGTGTGAGGAAACTCACAAGGTGCGATGACTCTCTTAGGAATAATAATTTCACGTGTAGCCATACGGGCGATTTGAACAAAAAACCCCAGTTCCATCGCCACTAATGATTTTGGTAGCGCGACATCTCGCTCAAGAAACTTAATCATAATATGAGTTCCTTCGTCATTGAGTTCAATATTCAAGGTCATGGGACCAATTAGGGGTTTGAACTGACTAATACGTTTTAAGGCTGTATTGAGGTTTGGACTGCATAGCGCTGCGAAAATAGGGGGATCAAACATCTCGG